>JASGGM010000071.1:0-10357 GCA_047605045.1 Acinetobacter sp.
ATACTAACGGCATAAAAATTGCTTTCGATTGGAATGTAACGGTAGAATCATCATGAAATTATCAGTTGGAATTAAACTTGCTAATTCATTATCGCTTACACCTCAATTGCAACAGGCTATTCGACTTTTACAGTTGTCGAGTCTTGAATTGGAACAGGAAATTCAAATTCAGTTAGAAAGTAACCCCTTATTGGAGAAAGTTGAGGAACTGAATAGTACGGATTCTCCTGAACAAAATGATTATGACTATGATAAGAAAGATTTAACCAATGAATTGAATGCTGACTATTTACCTGATGATTTGCCTGTAGATACTGATTGGAGTGAAGTTTATACGCATCAATCTACGGCTTTGGGGACAGCCGAGTTTGAAGAGCGTGAAGATAATCGTCAAGGTGCAACAAGCTTGAGAGAACATATGTTAAATCAAGTAAATTTATTGCACTTTTCTCAAATTGATAAATTAATCGCTTATTGTATTATCGATGCTTTAGATGAGAAAGGATTTCTTGATGCTGAAGTATCTGAAATCTCGGCCTCGGTGCAGCATTTACTCAATGGTATGGAGTATGATGAAATCGTTGAGGATGAAGAAGTTCTTGTAGTATTGAAACATTTACAGCATCTTGATCCGATTGGGATTGGATCAAGAAATCTTGCTGAGTGTTTAAAAGTACAATTAGATAGTTTGCCTTCTAATATCCCTTTTAAAGATGATGCACTGAGATTGCTGCAGTATTATCCATTATTGATTGCAAATGATATTAATAAATTAATTAAACAAACTGGGTTGTCGGCTGATCAGTTAAAACGTGCCATTGATTTAATGAAAACCTTGAAGCCTTATCCTGGTAGTGATTTTGATATTGGAGATGCAGAGTATCAAATTCCGGATGTGGTGGTGATGAAAAAACTGGATCACTGGCATGTTCGATTGAATCCTGATGTTATGCCTAAACTGCGGATTAATTCTTTTTATTCCGGTTTAATTCGTCGTGCTGATCAGAGTGCGGATAATCAATATTTGCGTAATCAGATGTTGGAAGCTAAAAATTTTATTAAAAGTGTTGATGAGCGTCACAAAACTTTATTGAAAGTTTCCAGTTGTATTGTCAAACATCAAAAGGCTTTTTTAGAGCAGGGTGCCGAAGCAATGAAACCGTTGGTTTTACGCGATGTTGCCGAAGAAGTAGAATTACATGAATCGACTGTTTCCCGTGTTACAACCAATAAATTTATTTTAACGCCACGTGGATTATTTGAATTGAAATATTTCTTTTCAAGTCATGTGGGTACAACTTCTGGTGGTGAATGCTCTTCAACAGCAATTCGGGCGATGATTAAGAAATTGATTATTGCTGAGAATCCTCGTAAACCGTTGTCTGATAATGCAATTGCAGGTTTATTAAAAGATGAAGGAATTGATGTGGCGCGACGTACGGTTGCAAAATATCGTGAATCGTTACATATCCCATCATCTTCAGATCGAAAAATATTGATTTGATCTGTCGAATTTGATAATTCTATTTGTTCATTATGACAACATGATGAACTTTTTTATTTCTAAGGAGTAGCTCAATGGTTTTTTAATGGTTTCATGCGGCGTTATGATTGCATTTTGAATCTTGAGCTATGGCTTATCCTGAGAAGATGAGGTATGGAATTATGCAGTTAACAATTCGTGGACATCATTTAACCATTACGCCTGCAATTGAAGAAAATATTCGTGTGAAATTTGGCGAGATGACGAAACATTTGGATCAAGTCAATAGTATGCAGGTGAAAATTTCGAAAGATCATCAAATTGATAAGCCCTCTCGAAAAGGGAGTGCGAATCATATTGCTGAGGCGATTATTCGTTTGCCTGGGGTGGAGTTTTTTGCTCAGGCGTGTGCTGATGATATGTATACATCCATTAAAAAACTGACTGATAAGTTAAAAAAACAACTTGCGAAACATCGTAAAATGCAAACGGGTTATCAACCACAAGTGTTATCCGTTTAATTTCTTCGGAAATAAAAAAAGAGGTTTATAAAACCTCTTTTTTTATGCAAATTTACGATTGCTTAATGAATTATCTTTTTTAGATATAGTAAAATAGTCGGTTTTCACCGTAGGACTTACTGAGGTCTTTAGTCATGAATAGTGAACAGCTCACTGAAATTTTAAAAGCAACTTTCCCAGATGCAGATGTTGCCGTAAGTGGGCAAGCTGGAAAGTTTGACCTACGTGTTGTAGATGACGTATTTGAAGGTAAACGTCCTGTTGCTCGTCAGCAGGCGGTTTATGCTCCGCTAAATGAATATATTGCCAGTGGTGCAGTTCACGCTGTAACAATTCGTGCAATGACTAAAGAAGAATGGCGTAAAGCTAGTTTGTTCGGAGCTTAATAGATCAATGGATAAATTTTTAATTCAGGGCGGCCAAAAGCTCGAAGGTGAAGTTCGTATTTCTGGGGCTAAAAATGCAGCATTGCCTTTGCTTGCTGCAACAATTTTGGCCGATTCGCCTATTACAATTACCAATGTTCCTAATTTAAAAGATGTAAGAACTTTAGTGAAATTGATCGCTGGGTTGGGCGTGACGATTAGCTATATAGATGATACGGTTCAAGCAGATGTATCTACATTGGACAATCAATTTGCACCGTATGAGTTGGTTAAAACCATGCGTGCATCGATTTTAGTGCTTGGTCCATTATTGGCGCGTTATGGTGAAGCAAGGGTATCGTTGCCTGGTGGCTGTGCGATTGGCTCTCGACCAGTGGATCAGCATTTAAAAGCATTAGAGGCTTTGGGTGCACAGATTGAGGTTGAAAATGGTTATGTCAATGCCAAAGTCGATGGTCGTTTGAAAGGTGGTGAAGTCATCTTTGATATGGTGACGGTAGGTGGTACAGAAAACATTCTGATGGCGGCTGTTCTTGCGGATGGTATTACAACAATTCGTAATGCAGCACGTGAACCTGAAATTACAGATTTGGCGCAAATGTTAATTAAAATGGGTGCCAAAATTGAGGGTTTAGAAAGTGATACTTTGGTTGTGACAGGTGTTGAAAGCTTACATGGCTGTGAATATGCCGTTGTTGCGGATCGTATTGAAACGGGCTCATATTTGGCTGCGGCAGCAATTACAGGTGGTCGTGTAAAAACCACGCATACTGATCCAAATCTTCTAGAATCCGTTTTGGATAAGTTTGAAGAGATGGGGGCTGAGGTTACGCGTGGTGAGGATTGGATTGAACTCGATATGTTGGGCAAACGTCCTAAAGCGGTCAGTTTCCGTACATTGCCGCATCCGGATTTCCCGACCGATATGCAAGCGCAAATTATGGCAGTGAATGCGATTGGGCGTGGTTTTGCTACAATTTCTGAGACCATTTTCGAAAATCGCTTTATGCATGTACCTGAATTGTCACGAATGGGCGCGAATATTCAGGTTGAAGGAAATGATGCGGTAGTGACAGGGGTGGAAAAACTATCGGCGGCGCCTGTTATGGCTACAGATTTACGTGCTTCTTTTTCTCTGGTTTTAGCAGCTTTGGCAGCTGAGGGGGAAACACTGGTCGATCGGATTTATCATATTGACCGTGGTTATGAAAATATTGAAGAAAAGTTACAAGGCATTGGTGCACAAATTAAGCGAGTAAGTGAGTAAGTGATGAACGAGTTCCAAAACGATGATCCGAATTTTGATGTAATGGGAGATTTTGATCATGGTTTGACCTTGGCTCTCAGCAAAGGCCGTATCCTTAAAGAAACTTTGCCGTTGTTGGAAAATGCAGGCATTAACTTACTAGAAGATCCTGAAAAATCAAGAAAATTGATTTTTCCAACTACACATAAACTGGTTCGTATTCTAATTTTACGTGCTTCTGATGTGCCGACTTATGTCGAAAATGGTGCGGCAGATTTAGGTGTGGCAGGTAAAGATGTCTTGATGGAACATGGTGCACAAAATGTCTATGAACCCTTAGATTTAAAAATTGCCAATTGTCGTTTAATGACTGCAGCTAAAGTGGGTATGGTTCGTCCAAAAGGCCGTTTAAAGATTGCGACTAAATATGTGAACTTAACGCGTCAGTATTATGCGAGTCTAGGTGAGCAAGTTGATGTCATTAAACTTTACGGGTCTATGGAGCTCGCACCGCTGGTGGGTTTAGGGGATTATATTGTTGATGTGGTTGATACAGGAAATACTTTGCGTGCCAATGGCTTAGAGCCTTTGGATGAAATTTGCCAAGTCTCTTCACGTCTTATTGTGAATAAGGCCAGTTTTAAACGAAAACAGGCATTACTGAATCCAATTATTATGCAACTTGAACAAGCGGTTGAAGCACGGAAAAAATAATTCCTTTTACCGCAATTTCCCATCAAACATTTACGATTGATGTCGAACTGTTACCCACAAGTGAACAGAAACAAGGTACACTAAGCCTTTCTTTTGTTTAAATACCTTGTGGGTAAATTGATGCGACGTTTATCGACTCAAGACCAAGACTTTCAACAAGTCTTTGCAGAATTATTGGCTTTTGAAACAGTCAATGATCCAGAACTGATTAAAACTGTAGACCAAATTATTGCAGATGTGCGCGAACATGGCGATTCACATGTGCTGAAGCTAACACAACAGTTTGATCGACATCCAGCGCATCAATTCTCTGATTTAGAACTTTCCCAGCAACAATTGAAAGATGCTTTTGATGGTTTAACACCTGAAATTCGTGAAGCACTTGAGTTGGCTGCCAATAGAATTCGCTCATTTCACCAAGTGCAAAAGCAGGATGGTTGGCAATATGTCGATGGCTTAGGTAATACACTGGGACAAAAAGTGACACCGCTAGATCGTGTGGGTATTTATGTGCCAGGTGGGTTGGCGTCTTATCCTTCTTCGGTGTTAATGAATGCTGTCCCTGCACATGTTGCTGGTGTTCAAGAAATTATTATGGTTGTACCTGCGCCGAATGGTGAACTGAATCCTTTGGTGTTGGCGGCTGCGTATTTGGCAGGCGTTCATCGTGTATTTACGATTGGTGGGGCTCAGGCTGTTGCTGCGCTTGCTTATGGTACAGAAACAATTCCTAGTGTCGATAAAATTACTGGGCCAGGCAACCGTTTTGTTGCTGCTGCAAAACGTGCAGTTTTTGGTCAAGTCGGTATTGATATGATTGCTGGGCCATCGGAAATTCTGGTATATGCCGAAGGCGATAATAATGCCAAATGGATTGCGATGGATGTATTGTCTCAGGCAGAGCACGATACGGTTGCCCAAGCAATTTTCATTACACCTGATGCAAAGTTTTTAGATGAAGTGAGTGATGCAATTGAAGAGCATCTGGCGACGTTACCGAAAGCTGACATTGCGCGTACTTCTATTAAAAATCGTGGTGCTTTGGTTTTGGTAAAAGATCGTGCAGAGGCGATTGCATTGATTAATCAGGTTGCACCAGAACATTTAGAATTGTGTTTGGATGATGCTCAGGCAATGAGTGAAGAGATTCGTCATGCCGGTGCAATTTTTATGGGACGTTTTACGCCTGAAGCTATTGGTGATTATTGTGCAGGGCCGAACCATGTGTTACCAACATCAGGTACTGCACGGTTTTCTTCGCCATTGGGTGTGTATGATTTTCAAAAGCGTTCTAGCTTGATTTTTTGTACCGAACAAGGTGTGAAACCTTTAGCAAAAACGGCTGATATTCTAGCGCAACAAGAGAATTTGGATGCGCATGCACGTTCGGCGCGTTATCGCTATCAATAAGAATTTTTATTTATTCTGACAGCGTTCCATGGTTTTAAATTTTAATCCCCAGAGTAGACTTTCATCATACTTGCTTGTGTTCTAGTTGCATGAGCAAGGAGGATGGTGGTGTAAGATAACCTTTGTCTCAAAACAATACGAGTTACGTGGTGTTATTTGAAAGGTCTTATTCTTGTCGCTTAAGTACTTAAGTACTTAAGTACGATAGCTTCTCTAAGGTAAAATAATAGATTGAGAAAAGACAATGATTACAGATCAGCAAAAAAGATTTTGGAGTCCAGAGGTTCGTGAGCTTGAACCGTATGTACCAGGTGAACAACCGAAAATTCAGAATTTATTAAAGTTAAATACCAATGAAAACCCATATCCGCCTTCTCCAAAAGTTGTGGAAGCGGTACAAAGTGTGTTGAAAGACGGCGCTGATGCATTGCGTTTGTATCCTGACCCTGATGCAACGGCATTAAAACAAGCAATTGCTAAGCAACAGCAGGTTGATGTTTCAAATGTTTTTGTGGGTAATGGTTCTGATGAAGTGCTGGCACATATTTACAAGGCCTTCTTTCTTCAAGATCAACCAATTTTATCTCCTGATATTTCTTACAGTTTCTATCCTGTTTATAGTCAATTTTTTGATGTTCAAACCCAAACTGTGCCTTTGAATGATCAATTTGAAATTGATGTTGAAGATTATCAGCAACCCAATGGTGGCATTATTATTGCCAATCCAAATGCGCCAACCAGTGTTGCATTGTCTTTGGATAAAATTGAGCAGTTGTTAAAATTGAACCCAGATCGTGTGGTGGTGATTGATGAAGCTTATGTCGATTTTGGCGCTGAATCGGCGGTGGCTTTGGTCAGCCAATACGATAATTTAGTGGTGTGTCAAACGACATCGAAATCACGTTCTTTAGCAGGGTTGCGTGTTGGTTTTGCGATTGCTCAGGCCCATTTGATTGCAGGTTTGGAAGCTGTTAAAAACAGCTTTAACTCTTATCCAATTGATCGTTTTGCGATTGCTGCGGCAGTTGCATCGTTTGAAGATCAGGATTATTTTGTTGAGCATTGTCAAAAAGTGATTGCTTGCCGTGAGCAATTAACTGCAGATTTGGTGGCATTGGGCTTTGATGTTTTACCGTCAAAAGCCAATTTTATTTTTGTGCAACATCCGAGTCATGATGCTGCTACCTTGGCAAAAGCATTGCGTGAGCACGGTATTATTGTGCGTTATTTTAACAAGCCACGTATTCATCAGCATTTGCGTATTACGGTGGGGACTGTTGAACAAAATCAACGTTTAATTGATACTTTGCAAGTATTATTGAAATAGTAACAGTTTATAGCGTGGTGGCTTTTTGATTATCCGATGGATGTCTTTAGTTTCGGTTTGCCTGTGAGGTAATTTTCACCTCACAGGCAATACAGTGCCTTTCGTAAAATGCTTGACGTATGGTTATCGCAGAATAGTTTTTGAACAGCATGTTTACATAAGAGCTTGCTTCAAAGCACCGTAAAGGGCATTGGCAGGGATCAACCTGATTGATCTTCAGTTATGCCAATGGTTCGACATACCATGTATTCAGTAAATCGAGTATGGCTTGAATTTTGTCAAAACATTCCTGATATTCAGCTTCTGCTTGCGATGCGATGGTAATCCCTCCACCTGCCCACATGGAAATCTCGTGTTGATATTTTTGAATGGAACGAATTAAAATATTCCATCGCCCCGTGCCATCTAAATTAAAATAACCCAGTGAACCACAATAAGCGCCTCGTGCTTGTTGTTCCAGTTCGGCAATAAGCTGCATAGCTCGAATTTTGGGTGCACCTGTAATTGATCCCCCTGGCAGGGCGGTTAAAAGCATATGCATGGGTTGAATGTTCTGTTTCAGCGTTGCTTCAACTTCACTGACCATGTGATGAACTTGTTCAAAACTCTCAATTTCAAACAGTTTTTTGGTTTTCACTGACCCCGTCTCGGCATAAAGGCTGAGATCATTACGCAATAAATCAACAATCATGACATTCTCTGCCTGATCTTTCTCTGATTGTGCCAGTACATTTTTGGCATGTTGATCTTGTTCGGGAATGGGGGAGCGGGGCATAGTCCCTTTAATGGGACGGGTGACAATCTTATGCTGACACTGAAAATCGATAAATAACTCAGGGGAACAACTGAGGAGTTCAAATTCATCAATTTTTAAATAACCCGCATACGGTGCATGGGTGAGTTGCCAAAATTGCTGTGCGCTTTCAAGTAGGCGACCTTGTGCTTTGCCTGAAAATTGTTGGGTCAAATTAATTTGATAACAATCACCAGCTCGAATATATTCAATGACCTGATGAAATGCTTGTAAATATTGCTTTTTTTCCCAGTTCGCAACACACTTTTTAGTCAACTGAAATTTGAAAGTTTTAGCTGAAGGCTGTTGTCGCTTTTTTTCGAGTTGTTGCAGTAGTGCTGTTCCTTGTGCTTCAGTGCTGTAAAAGATCCAGTTCCCATCTTCAAATTTTAAAAAAGATAAGTATAGACCAAGATAATATGCAGGTTGAGCGGCGATTGGTGCATTGACCATTTGCTGTGCTGCATAGTCATATCCAATAAAGCCGATCCAGCCACCTTGAAAGTGTGTTTCTGTTGGTGTTGATGTTGATGTTGGGAATGATGATGCTAATCCATGTTGTGGCATGGCGCTCAGCCATTCTACGATGGGTTGTTCACTGACAGTTGCAAGGTAGCTTAAGTCAGTTTGGCGCTGAAATATTTTTTGTTCGATACGGTAGCATTGTGGCAAAAATGCAATGACTGGATGACCATCATCGTGTAAATAGACAAGACCTTGCTCATCTTGTAGTCGTATTAAAATGTCATATGCGGTAAGACCGTGTAAATGAGACAGAATGGTGCGAATGTGAGGAGAAATGGACATACAACCTTAATCATTGAAGATGGGCGATTAAAAACGACAGATAAGAATAAAGTAAAATATTGAAGCAAAATCAATAGAGAATCAAGATTTCATCACATCTTGATTGGTGAATTTGTTTTCGTTGAAAGGCGTAGATGAAACGATTAACCCGTTTCATCGAGTCGAGAACCAATGGTTTCAAGATGCATTGGGAATTGGTTGTTTTTTCGATCTGCAAAGTAGTGTTGTAAGGTGTGTTTTACACTTGGAAATGCCAGTTCTTGCCAAGGAATTTCATGTTCTTCAAACAAGCGACTTTCAATCGTTTCTGGCCCCGCACCAAACTTTCCGTGTTGTAAGCTTGCTTTAAACAATACGTAAATTTGTCCGATGCGTGGGATATTATACATACAGTATAACGATTCTATCTCGATTTCTGCTTCAGCTTCTTCTTGTGTCTCCCGTGCAGCGCCTTGTTCCATGGTTTCAAACAGTTCCATGTAACCTGCAGGCAGGGTCCATAAGCCATAGCGTGGTTCAATTGCGCGGCGACAAAGTAGTACTTTGTCTTGCCATGTCACCAAAGCACCACAAATGATTTTTGGATTTTCATAATGAATATGGCCACAATCAGTACACACCTGACGACGTTTGGAATCGCCAAGTGGAATTTTTTCAGTTGTAGGCTGTCCACATTTGATGCAGCAGTTCATAATTGATAAGAAGTGGAATAAGATAATTCAGAATAACTGAAAAAATTATTTTTGACATCATTTCTGGTGAAGTTATGTTGACTTAAGTGATGCCAAAAGAATTAAGGTAGGTATATAACGAATGAATGTGCAACACAATGACAGTCTGTTATTGCTGAATCTTCAACAACAATTACGTTTTTCACGGCATAACGATGATACTCAAGCTTCTGTTTTAATTGCAATTACACGTGAAAGTGATCCAAAAGTATTATTAACACGCCGTTCAATGCATTTATCTAGCCATGCAGGAGAAGTCTCTTTTCCTGGTGGTAAACGTGATCCTGAAGACAGTAGTAATATTGCAGTTGCTTTACGTGAAGCGTATGAAGAAACGGCGCTAAAACCACAAGATGTTGAACTGATTGGTGATTTACCAGTACAGCATTCACGCAAAGGGTTGTCGGTTAAGCCAATTGTGGGATTGATTCCAGCATCCGTACAATTAATTGCTCAACCGACAGAGATCGATCGTATTTTCTTTGTATCGCTTAGAGAGTTGATGGATGCTCCAACAATTCCTTATGCGGTGCAGTGGCAGCAACAAACTTTATATTTTCCTAGTATGCGCGTGAATAATGAGATCATTTGGGGGCTTACCGCACGAATGTTGGTGAGTTTATTTAAATACGGTTTGCGCTATGATAAAGATTGGCCAGTTTTATTAGAATCAACCAATATTCAACAATTAAATAGTGGTTGATTCTAATTCAGCAAAGGAGTGTTGAAGATGATGTATAAACTAGAAGGCTATGCGCCAACAACCACAATTCAACCGTGGGATGGATGGATTGCAGACACTGCGGCAGTGATTGGTCGGGTAGAATTAGGCAAGTTGGTGAGTGTATGGTTCGGTGCAGTCATTCGTGGTGATAATCATCCGATTTATATTGGTGATTACTCGAATATTCAAGACAATGCTGTCCTTCATACCGATGC
>JASGGM010000072.1:0-10346 GCA_047605045.1 Acinetobacter sp.
TTTTGTCATAAATACCGCTCGAATAAATGCCATAGGTCAAACGTCGATCATTCTGAAATTTTTGTTGTCGATATAAATAATTATTCCAATAATATTGTTCATCTAATGCCTTAACAACGGATAATTCGCTAGATGTAAAGGCTTGCCCAGATTGTTTCTGTGTAAAATTAAAATGGGTTTCAGAATAATTCTTACTGAGTGCACCATAACGAAATGTTTGAACAGCTTTTACACTAAAATCTGGGCTCAGATGCCAACCTTTTTCGGCACTATACTGTACATAAACATCTGAACTTGAGTTTGAACCTAAGTTAACATCATTTTGAAAAGGCAGAATTTTAGACAAATCCTCTTTGACATTGTCGACCCACGAACTTTTATTCTCTTTTTTATTCTTATTGGCTTTTGCTGTGCGGGAAAAGCCAAATTTACGTTTTGGCTTTTGGTTTTGGGGCGATTTTGCTGCACGCGCTGCGAGAGAATCTTCACCAAAAACGGCCATTAATTGTTTTGCGAGTTCAGGAGATTGAGGATCAAAAATGGGTGCATAATTGATAGAATCTTCATGCAAAATTGTATGAGCAGGATCGGGCGTATTGTCTAGTTCAATTGCTTGTTCAGCTGTGGCTTGGGGCTGATTATCATCCGCTAAAAGTGGCGTTTTTACTTCACAACGAGTATGTCTGATAAAGCTTATCCCTTTCCATTGATTGAGATGTGGAAAGGTCTGTAACAAATTTTGGACTGTATAAGTACTCACCATAAGGAAAATGGTGGTGAATAGTATCGCCTTGTATTTACTTGAACGCTGGCGCAAGTCAGACAATGTTGTTGGAAACATGAATAAAAGTAATGTGAAAATCGTATGTTGGAATGAGTTGATTGTGGGAATATCAGTTTAATTTTAGCTTAAAAGTGATTTTAAAATGATTGATTCATGCTGTATATCTAGCATTGCACTAGATATACAAAAATGAAAAAAGATTTGTAAAATTGTCGATGTCGTAACAATGGTATTATGCTTTTGGTACCTCACAACCATCGGCAGTACAGCTATTGTCATTGTCATCTTGCACTTCGGGTGCTTGTTCAACGTTGGCTTGTGCCTGTTGTAAGACTTGTAGGAACACTTCACGCGGTTGTGCACCTGCAAGCGCAACACGTTGATCGAATACAAAGAATGGTACACCTGTCACTTTGAGTTGTTCACGTGCAATTTTTTCGTCATGTTCTACAAACTCTGCAAACGCATTAGAATCGAGTACATCATCGACTTCGACAGGGTTTAAGCCAATTCGAGCAGCGACGTCTTCAAGTGTTTCGCGTTCGCCAATCGGCAAACCTTGTGTGATATAGCTATAAAAAAAGGCTTCTTCGGCTTCTGTTCCTAAACCCTCACGTTGGGCCAGATGAATAATGCGATGTGCATTGAAGGTATTGCCAGCTTTGGCTTGCTGCCATTGAAAATCAATACCTTCTGATGCTGCCATTTCTGCAACGTTTTGCTCCATTTGTTGCATGTCTTCAATGCTACGACCATATTTTTGGGCAAGGCGTTCACTATTAGAAATATCTTGTTTTTCTGGTGCATCTGGGTCAAGTTGGAAGCTATGCCAGAAAATTTCTAGTTCGATACCTGCTTCAGCAGCCACATGTTCTAGACGTTTTTTTCCGATATAACAGAACGGACAGACGACATCTGACCAAATATCTACACGCATAAGGATCTCGTTTTTGTGGGATTTTAGATTATTATGAGGGGTGTATATCGCAATTTAAAGCGTTCAAAATTATTTTATCTGTAACACATAAAAAAACAGCTTATCACGGGATAAGCTGTTTTTTCATAGATAGGGTGTCTTACACTCGTTCAATCACTGTCGCAATCCCTTGTCCTAAACCAATACACATGGTTGCCAAACCAATTTGTGTATCTTGCCGTTCCATGACATTTAACAGTGTTGTGGTGATTCGTGCACCAGAACAACCTAATGGATGACCTAAGGCAATTGCACCACCATTTAAATTCACAATGTCTTGTTTATCATACAAACCTAGACCTTTGAGTACCGACAAACCTTGTGCAGCAAAGGCTTCGTTTAATTCAACAGTTTGAATATCGTGAATGGATAAGCCAGCACGTTTGAGCGCTTTTTGTGTTGCAGGAACAGGGCCATAACCCATAATCGCTGCATCACAACCTGCAACTGCCATGGAGCGAATGACAGCACGCGGTTTTAAGCCTAAGGCCTGAGCACGTTCAGCCGACATTAACAACATGGCAGATGCACCATCCGATAATGCTGAGGATGTTGCCGCCGTGACGGTACCTGCTTTGGGGTCAAATACAGGTCGCAAACTTTGAAAGGTTGCCAAATTTGCATCTGGACGGATGACTTCATCGACATCACACAGTATTTTAAAGCCATTGGCATCATGGCCTTCAACGCCAACAATTTCATTTTTGAAATGCCCTGCCTGAGTGGCGGCCCACGCCCGTTTGTGTGATTGCACACCAAAGACATCCTGTTCTTCACGGGTGATACCGTTCATACGTCCTAACATTTCTGCGGTTAAGCCCATCATATTTGAGGCTTTGGCATAGTGTTTTGATGCCTCAGGGTTTAAATCGACACCATGCATCATGTTGACATGACCCATATGTTCGACACCACCAATGATAAAGATATCACCTTGATTGGTCGCAATTTGTGCTGCTGCTGTATGAATGGCTTGCATGGATGAACCACATAAACGGTTAACAGTCTGACCTGCAACAGTTTTGGGTAAATCTGCCAATAAGCTAATGCCACGTGCAATGTTCCAACCTTGCTCTAAGGTTTGGTTGACACAGCCCCAAATGACATCTTCAACTTCATTGACATCAAAATCGTTACGGTGAATCAAAGCACGAACCAATTCTGCCGATAGGCTATCTGCACGAACATTACGGAACATGCCATTTTTAGATTTGCCCATTGCGGAACGAACACCATCGACAATCACAACGTCACGAGGATTTAAAGTAGTCATTGCGTTCGCTCCTTAACCGTAGAATTTTTTATTTTGACTTGCCATGTCTTGCAAGCGTTGTGGTGCCTCATAGGCTTTGCCTAAATGTGCGTACTTGTTGCATAGCGCTACATATTCGGCCACACCCGTTTGGTCGATATAACGGCATGGTCCACCACGGAATGCAGGGAAACCAATGCCCATAATCATGGCCATATCTGCTTCATGTGGTGTGGCAACAATGTTATCTTCCAGACAGCGAACAGTTTCGTTGCACAGTGCAATCATCATACGATCAATGATTTCTTGTACATCAAACTCTCGTTTTTCACCTGTGACATGGGGGCTAATCACATCATAAGCACTTGGGTCGACCACTTTGGCTTTTTTGCCTTTTTTATCGAGCTCGTATTTATAGAAACCGACATCATTTTTTTGCCCAAGACGCTTGGCATCATAGAATGCTTCAATCGCACCTTTGAAATCGGGTTTCATACGGTCTGGGAAACCCTCTGCCATGACTTCTGCACCATGTACGCCTGTATCAATGCCCACTACATCAATCAGGTAGGCAGGGCCCATTGGCCAGCCGAATTTTTCCATCACTTTGTCAATCTGTTGGAAATCAGCGCCATCTTTTAGCAATAAATCGAATGCACCAAAGTAGGGGAACAATACCCGATTGACCAGAAATCCAGGACAGTCATTCACAACAATCGGGGTTTTCCCCATTTTTTGCGCCAAAACAACGGTGGTGGCAATTGCTTCTTCCGAGGTTTTTTCACCACGAATCACTTCGACCAATGGCATCATGTGAACAGGATTGAAAAAATGCATGCCGACAAAATTTTCAGGACGTTGCAAGGCTTTTGCCAAGCGGGTAATGGAAATCGTGGAGGTGTTGGATGCAAGAATGGTATTGTCACGGATTTTGCTTTCGGTATCGGCAAGAACCGCTTCTTTGATTGTTGGATTTTCGGTCACTGCTTCAATGACAATATCGACTTCTTTAAATTCGTCATAACTCAGCGATGGGCGAATACGCGTCAGGGTTTCTGCTAGTTTTTTCGCATTGATTTTGCCGCGTTCAAGTTGTTTGCTCAGTAAATTACTTGCTTCCGATAGACCCAACGCCAGTTGTGGGTTACCAATATCTTTCATAATGATTGGGGTGCCTTTACTGGCAGCTTGATAGGCGATTCCGCCACCCATGATACCTGCACCCAGAACAGCAGCCTGATTGACAGGATGTGCGCCTTTTTCATGTTTTTTCGCGGCTTTTTTCACCACTTGGTCATTAATAAATAAACCAATAAGCGCCTCAGCTTGTGGTGTTACGGCAGCTTTGGCAAAACCATGTGCTTCAATTTTAATGGCTTCATCACGCGGTAGACTTGCCGATTGCTGTAGTGAATCCAGCATGTGTTTCGGTGCTGGATATTGCGCAGGATTGGCTTTGGAGAACACCACAGCTTTGGCTGTATTGAACACCATAATTTGTTCAAGCTGATTCAATTTAATTGGATCAAGTTTTTCCTGACGTTTGGCTTTCCAGTCTAAACGACCTGCAACCGCTTGTTTTGCCAAATCAATCGCGGCATTTAACAATTGATCCTCTGCAACAACGGCATCGGCTAAACCATCTTTCAAGGCGGCATCAGCTTTTTTCGGTGTCGCGGTGGCGATCCATTCAATTGCATTATCTAAACCGATGATCCGTGTTAGGCGAACTGTACCGCCGAAACCGGGGAAAATGCCGAGTTTAATTTCGGGTAAACCAATTTGTGCTGAAGATGAAAGTACACGATAGTCACAGACTAACGTCATTTCGCAACCACCGCCCAAAGCCACGCCATTAACTGCAGCCACAGTAGGAATATTTAAATCTTCAAAACTATTGAAATAGCCATGTAAGGTGATTAACCAATCTTCAATCGCTTGCTCACCTTGCGCAAACGTCGTTCCAAATTCGGTAATATCCGCACCAACAATAAATGTCGACTTCGCAGAAGTCACAACCAGTCCTTTAATTTCAGAGTGTGCTTGTACAGCAGCAATCGCATCCTGAAAGTCTAACAGTGTGGCTTTATTAAATTTATTAATCGACTCACCTTGTAAGTCAAAGCGAAATTCTGCAATTCCGTCCTCTAATAGTTGGACGGTAATGGCATTGCCTGTGTGGATCATGCCCTGATCTCCTTTGTCTTGCGTGTGGAGCTTACGTAGATGTGAAAGTTTCGAAATTTCTTTAAGATCACTATACTAGATCAGTATTCCTAAAAAAACATGGCAGTTGTCGTTCAAGCGTGACGCTTAGGTCACAAGCGATTTAATTTTGATAAACTTTGGATGATTCAGTGATGAAAGATGCTACTGTTCTTCAATAAGAGATCGTTGATAGATGTTGTTATGAAATGGAATTATTTAAAAAAATGAATATGTTTGCTAAAATTGTATAAAATGTGAAAGCAATACCTGTTTGAAAATTTCGAATAATTCTATCTATCGAGTCACGCTATGATTAAATGGATCATTTTGGCGATTTTTGTCATTTCTGCGTTATATATTCAATACCGTGGTAAAGTCCGCCATTCGTTCTATCGCCAGTTCTTTGACCATTCTACTTTGCTTGCGCCGATCAATTTTTTGATGTACCAGTTTTCGAAAGTGCCCAATCAACCGTATATCGACACACAACATTTTCGTGATTTAAAAATTCTAGATGAAAATTGGCAAATGATTCGGGATGAAGCACGTGCGTTGTATCAACAAGGTGGAATTAAAGCGGCCAGCAGTTATAACGATTTAGGCTTCAATTCATTTTTTAAAACAGGTTGGAAGCGGTTTTATTTGAAATGGTATGAATCGAGCCATCCCTCTGCGGCTGAACTGTGCCCAAAAACCACAGCACTCTTACGAACGTTACCCACGATTAAAGCAGCGATGTTTACCGAGCTTGCACCAGACAGTCGCTTGGTGCGCCATCGTGATCCTTATGCGGGGTCATTGCGTTATCACTTGGGACTGATTACGCCAAATGATGACCGTTGTTTTATTGATGTCGATGGTCAGAAATATTCATGGCGTGATGGTGAGAGTGTGGTATTTGATGAAACTTATATTCACTATGCTGAAAATAAAACCGATCACAACCGTATTATCTTTTTTGCCGATGTTGAACGTCCAATGAAAGTGAGATGGATGGAAAGTTTCAATCATTGGTTTGGTAAAAATGTCATGACCGCTGCGAGCTCACCCAACGAAACAGGTGATCAAACTGGTGGTTTGAATAAGGCATTTGCCTATGTTTACCAATTGCGTTTAAAAGCCAAAGCTTTGAAAAAGTCGAATCGCCGCCTGTATTACATTTTAAAATGGGTACTGATGTTGGGGATTTTTTTCCTGATCTTTATTCGACCTTATATCTTTTAAAGACAGTTATATTATAAAAACGCCTCGATGTAGGCGTTTTTATTTTTGACGATATTTAAAAAGCATAAAATAGACCCATATTCACTTTATACCCGACAAAAACAGGAACACTGTGACTTCCGACAAACGTGAACATATTGATCAAATTTTGCAGAATCTGACCCAGCTACCCGGCGTTTATAAAATGTTGGGAAAGCAAGGCGAGCTTTTGTATGTGGGTAAAGCCAAAAATTTAAAAAATCGGGTATCCAGTTATTTTGTGAAGACGATTGAGCATCCGAAAACTCAGGCGTTGGTTGCTCGAATTTACGATATTGAAACCTTGGTGGTTCGCTCTGAAACTGAAGCTTTATTGCTGGAACAAAACCTGATTAAACTGCATCGTCCACCATATAACATTATGTTGCGGGACGATAAATCGTATGTCTATATTTTTGTGTCCAGTGATCAGCCTTATCCTCGTATTGCCAGTGGACGGGGTAAGGGTAAGCATCAAATTGGTAAATTCTTTGGGCCTTACCCCAGTGCTTATAGCGCACGGGATACCTTATTGACCCTTGAGAAATTATTTAATGTGCGTCAGTGTGAAAATAGTTTTTTCGCACAACGTAAACGCCCGTGTTTGCAATATCAAATTAAACGCTGTTCTGCACCATGTGTCGGTCTTATTAGCCCTGAAGATTATGCCGAAGATGTGAAAAATTCGATCCGATTTTTACAAGGCGACACCAAAGAATTAAATCAGGAACTGATTCACAATATGGAACAAGCGGCGGAAAAGCTTGAATTCGAAAAGGCGGTATTTTATCGGGATCGTTTGGGGCTTTTACGGGAGATTGCAGCACAGCAAGCAGTTTATAAGATTAAAGGTGAAGCTGATATTTTAGCAATTGCACATTTGGCAGGTGTGACGTGCGTACAAATTATGTATGTGCGCAACGGGCGAATGCTTGGTGGTAAAAGTTATTTCCCTGATATGTTGGGGGATGATCTGGGGCAAATGCTCAGCGATTTTATTGCAAATTTCTATTTTCAGGTGGCCGATGAAATTCCCAATGAGTTAATTGTTAACACGACTTTGCCAGACAGTGTAGAGTTAGAACAAGCCTTACAGCAGAACTTTGGCAAAAAAATTCTCATCAAACATAGTGTTCGGGAAACACGTGCAGAATGGTTGCAGCTCGCACAGATGAATGTGCAGCATGCGATTAAAGGGCAATTAAGCAATCACTTTGAGTTAAATGAGCGGTTTCATCAGTTACAACAAGTGGTTGGGCGACCAATAGATCGTATCGAGTGTTTTGATATTAGTCATACCATGGGGGAAGCGACCATTGCATCATGTGTGGTGTTCGATCAGGGGGGAGCACGTAAAAGAGATTATCGCCAGTTTGCCATTGACGATATTCAAGCAGGGGATGACTATGCTGCCATGCGTCAAGCACTCACCCGTCGTTATAAAAAAGCCCTGTTGCCTGATTTATTGTTAATCGATGGTGGTAAAGGGCAACTACACATGGCGATGGATGTAATGAAAGACTTGGGTCTAGATGCGTTTATGGTCGGTGTTTCCAAAGGTGAAGGACGTAAACCTGGACTGGAAACCTTACATTTTACGGATGGCACCAAAATTCAATTGCCAGAAGACCATAAAGCCCTGCATTTGATTCAACAGGTGCGAGATGAAGCGCATCGTTTTGCAATTACGCGACATCGTGCCAAACGAGATAAACGCCGTGGGGGATCTGTGTTAGAAGTCATACCTGGATTGGGACCAAAACGACGCCGTGATTTACTTACCCATTTTGGGGGTATTCAGGGTGTGTTAAAAGCCTCTGAAAAAGAGCTCACGCTGGTACCCGGTTTAGGCGATGTAATGGCACGCACAATATACAAAGTGCTGCATGAATAAAAAATGGACGACGCTTAAACGCAATTGTCGATAATGCCCTGTAGATGTGATGTTACAACGATTGATATCCGATGTGCTGAGTGTCGACACATCGTTACATTTCGTATAAAGTGACCTAACTTTATTCCTGAAAATACATTTAAAATCCATTTTTTTTGATGGATACAGGGACCAAATTGGCGGTGTCTATGACCACAGGTAAAATCCTGAATATTCCGAATATTTTAACGATCGCACGAATTGTTTTAATTCCTGTATTTTTATTAATTGCTTACTGGCCACCTGCTATTGGTGTTGTTGGGCATACGGGTAGCGTTTCGCGCCATATCTTGCTTACCTCTATTTTTATTCTGGCAGCAGTTACAGATTGGTTCGATGGTTATTTGGCTCGTGCCTTAAATCAAACGTCGGCATTTGGTCGTTTCCTTGACCCTGTTGCAGATAAGTTGATGGTGGCAGCAGCGCTGGTTGTATTGGTGCAATGGAAACCGACCATTACCATGGCTTTTGCGGCAATTGTGATCATTTCCCGTGAAATTACAGTGTCAGCATTACGAGAATGGATGGCTGAATTAGGTGCAAGAACCAGTGTCGCGGTCTCTACTGTAGGCAAATACAAAACAGCTTTTCAAATGATTGCGATTAGCGTATTTCTGCTCAATTGGCAGCCTTTGGAAATACTGGCGTATATATTGCTGTATACAGCTGTTATTTTAACGCTGTGGTCGATGATTATTTATTTACGTGCAGCATGGCCCTTTTTAAAACAGCCTTAAGGCACAACGCAAAAAAATGGACTCAATCGAGTCCATTTTTTTGCTGAGGTGTTTAACTTTTTAATTCATTTGATGAATCAGTTCTTCCATTGGATCTGGGGTACGAGCCGTATTGGCAGGTACATGATTTACTTTCGGTGGTGTTTGCGTAGTAGGAATCATAATTTCTTCACCAGGTAAGTCTGAAAAATCGCTATCTGGTTCACGCTTTGGAATAATCGGTGCAGGACGATAGGCAGGACGCGCCAATGGTGGGTTAACCCGATTCTCACGTTGATCGACTTGTCCAACATTTTGGTTATGTAACGCTGGTGCTTTGGCATCTTTATCGAAACTTACCCATGCAGAAGGTGTGCCTTGCAATGATTTCGCCATAAAGTTAATCCACAGTGGTAATGCTGCGACACCACCGTACTCTTTACGCCCTAATGTTGTAGGCTGGTCAAAGCCTACCCAAGTCACGGTGACCAATTTACCATTAAATCCAGCAAACCATGCATCTTTGGCATCATTGGTGGTTCCTGTTTTTCCGCCTAAATCATCACGACCAATACGTAATGCAGCACGGCCTGTACCACTTAAAATAACGTCTCGTAAAATATTGGCCATGTCATAGGCTGAAGCGGATTTGATAATACGTTGTGCTTGACGGTAATCGCTATTATTGGCATTGGCACGTTTCAATTTTAGCGGTTGTGTATGCGCATGATTTGCCTGTTGCATTGGTTGATGTTCGACAAAGGCTTCATCGTCGGGGGTTGCAGGCTGTTGCGTTTGGCCCTGTGCTGTATTGGCATCTTCCTGAATACATGAAATACAGGCATACTCAGGATTCGCCCGATAAATTACTTTGCCATAGGCATCTTCAATGTGGTCAATAAAGTATGGTTCTACCCGATAACCGCCATTGGCAAATGTTGCATAACCTGTGGCCATTTGAATAGGCAAGACTTGTGGTGTTCCCAATGCGATGGTGAAGTTACGAGGAATACGATTTTGCTGTAAACCAAAATCCATCAATAACTGCCGCGCGCGTTCAACGCCCACACTCTGTAATAAACGAACCGATACTGTATTACGAGAAAGATACAGTGCACGACGTAGCGGAATTTGACCTAAATAGCGACCATCAGAGTTTCGGGGGCTCCATTTGCCAATGGTAATGGGTGCATCATCGACCATTGTATAAGGGGTCATGCCACGTTCTAAAGCCA
>JASGGM010000073.1:0-10304 GCA_047605045.1 Acinetobacter sp.
GCTGGATTCCCTGCTACAACTGATTTGTCAGCAACATCTTTGGTAACCATACTATTCATTCCAACAATGGCATGGTTACCAATCTTTACACCATCTTTTACACCAACATGTGCGCCCAACCACACATCCTGACCAATATGAATACCCTGCGAGCGTACCGCTTGTTGATAAATTGGTTGCTCTAATGCCATGCCATGATCAAAAGCATAAAGATGGCAATACGCCGCTATTCGAACCTGATCTTGCAATACGATACCTGCACGTCCACCATCCAAAATGCAGTGATGGTTAATGGCCACTTCATTGCCTATAGTCAATGGACCATGCAAGGTACTATCTGCCGCCACAAAGCAATGGTCGCCTATAGTAATTTTACGGCCACGTTCCGCGAAAATATGCGCCAAAGGAGAAATAAAGCAATTTTGACCAATTTCAATGGTTTCCATCTCCATCAAATATGCTTGGTATTCTTGTTGCCATTGTTCAGCCCAAATTCGATGTTTGGGTTTCAGTGACCAATACAGCCACGGCATATAATTTAAACGATGCTGATGTTGTTCACGATATTTTAACAATGGGTCATTCAATGAAGGTTTAGTCATCGTTTGCTTCTTCCACAATTTTGAGTTGTATGCGCCCCCGAGTAACATCCTGAATTTTACGTGCCAAAGGTTCTATTTGATGAATCTGTAATTTAGCCTGAACTTCAACACCATTTACGGCATAACTTTCTTGAAATTCAATGTTCTGCTGTTGTAATTCATATTGAAAAATTGCCCACTCATTAAATAAACAACTAAAGTAAACCTGTTTTTTTTCAATAAGTTCAACTTTTTCGGCAAGCAACAAACATTGACCAGCACAACCACCATAGGCCCTCACTAAGCCACCTGTTCCTAATTTCACGCCCCCAAACCAGCGATTCACCAATACCAATACATTGGTTAAATCATTGCCTTCAATGGTGGCTAAAATCGGGCGGCCTGCTGTTCCTGAAGGCTCACCATCATCATTAAAACGTACATGATGTCCTATTTTCCACGCCCAGCACTGATGTGTAGTGGTCATGTCTTTTTTCAATTCTAAATAATCACGCACATCTTGTTCAGATTCCACAGGCACAGCAAATGCCTGAAAACGGCTTTTTTTTATATCTTCTTCAAAACTGATAGGATGAATAATTGTAAACGGCATCTTTGCATGAACATCAATAACATGCTGTAATTATAACGTGTTTTAAGATTGATAAATATCCACTGATTTTCAAACATAAAATCTAAACATAAAAAAGAGATGATCTAAAGATCATCTCTCTAAGCATATTACAAAATTTGCAATATGTGCGACCATTTACCTAAAATTTGCATAAAAGTAGTAAAACTGCAAAATTCAAATAAATAAGAACAACTATAAAGTAAAAATAATTCATTAAATCTATCTTAAAATATGTTTTGTTTGGTGCACAGATAACCAGTGTAAATGTAATTAAACATGTCAAAATCAAATCTATTTTTCATTTTAGCGTAAGTTAAAACAGCTATCATCGCTCACAAACCCACGTATACTCAACATAAATAGGATTCCAAAGCATGACAACAATCACACAACTCATAGAATATAAATACCAAAATCAACTATTTGAATCTACCCTTGTCTATCCTACACCAGCTACATCTTTAAAAGGTGCTTTGTTAATGGCTCCCAATTGGATGGGGATTAAACACAGCGATGTAGAGATTGCTCAACACGTTGCAGTGCAAGGTTATGTAGTGCTACTACTCGATTTATATGGCAAAGGCAAACGTCCTCAGAATGCTGCTCAAGCGAAGACATGGGTAGAACAGATTAAGAATACTGAGCATGAAGTTGGTTTAGTTAATGCTGCACATCAAGCCTTATTGGCACAAAACTTTTATGTGGTTGATGCTGAAAAAGTTGCTGCCTTTGGTTTCTGCTTAGGGGGACACAATGTATTGGAATATGCGCGTAGCGGCGCCAACATTAAAGCAGCAATTTCATTTCATGGCTCGCTTGATCGTTCAGAACGTTACGACATGAAGAATTTTCACGGTAAAATTCTCGTTTTAGATGGTGCAGATGATCCCTTAGTTCCACGTGAGCAATTGTCAAGTTTCCGAAATGAAATGGCTCAAACTGATATAGATTGGCAACTGATTAGTTTTGGCAATACGTGTCATTCATTTACAGAAAAGGCCGCCAATGAAGCAGGCGTAAAACAATATAATGCTCTGTCTTCAAAACGCGCCTTTCATGCAATGTATACGCTATTAGATGAGATTTTTTAATCAATAAGCAACTAAGCCAAGATCAAATGTACCGATTGGACTCAGTCGTTCTCATTCAATATTAACTGGCGCAGCCAATTCTGTCATTGGCCAACGTGGTGTGGTTGTCACAGCTAAATCGTCACACGCACCATGTTTTAAACGCTGATACCCTGCAAAGGCAATCATTGCGCCATTGTCGGTACATAAAGCAGGCTCGGCATAGTAAACCGTTGCCTTTATCTTCTTAAGCTGTAATTCCAATTGTTCACGAAGGCGCTGGTTTGCGCTCACGCCACCTGCAATCACCAAGCGCTTTAAACTTGTCTGCTTTAAGGCTTTGACCGACTTCTTCACCAATGTATCAACAATCGCTTCCTGAAAAGAAGCGGCGAGATCCGCATCTCGGTTCTCATGATCTGGATCAGCATAACCCAGTTTTTTCATCTGCACAGAAACTGCTGTTTTTAAACCACTGAATGAAAAATCCAGACCCTGATGCAAAATCGGGCGTGGAAAATCAAAAGCTTTAGCATCGCCATTTAAAGCCAATTTGGCAATATTAGGCCCACCTGGATATGGCAGTCCCATCATTTTTGCGACCTTATCGAAAGCTTCCCCTGCCGCATCATCAATCGATTCACCCAGTAATTCATATTGCCCAATGCCATATGCTGCCATCAATTGAGTATGTCCCCCAGACACCAGCAAAGCGACAAATGGAAATTCTGGCGGTTCCGCAGAAAGCAATGGCGCCAACATATGACCTTCCATATGATGCACACCAATTGCTGGTTTATTTAAAGCAAATGCCAATGTGCGGCCAAACAAAGCACCTGTCATGAGTGCGCCCATCAAACCTGGGCCACGGGTATATGCCACCGCATCAATATTTTTTTTATCAATCTGACTTTGTTGTAACAATTCATTTAGCAAGGGAATAAGTTTCCGCACATGATCACGAGAAGCCAATTCAGGAACAACACCGCCATATTCGGCATGTAATTGAATTTGACTATATAAAACCTGACCTAATAGCCCTTTTTCACTGTCATACAATGCCAGTCCAGTTTCATCACACGAGGTTTCCAAGCCTAAAACAATCATTCAAATGCCTACTTTTTTCAATACAAATTAAAGCTATTGCTATTATAGGCTTGTGATATGAGATGTAAATGAGTAAAATACGGCACTTCACTTGTCAGCCTATGCATGGTGCATTGGCTGTTATCCATAAATATTTGAGGATTCTTCATGCCACAAGTTAAATTGAAAGAAGGCGAACCAGTAGACGTAGCGATCCGTCGTTTCAAACGTTCATGCGAAAAAGCTGGTGTTTTAGCAGATGTTCGTAAACGCGAATTCTATGAAAAACCAACTCAAGAACGTAAACGCAAGAAAGCTGCTGCCGTTAAACGCTACCAAAAGAAATTGGCTCGCGAATCTGTACGCACTACTCGCCTTTACTAATTAATTTGTGATTGAAGCTGAACGACTATGAATACTTTAAAAAGCCAAATTACTGATGCATTAAAAACTTCAATGCGCGCCAAAGACTTGGCAACAGTAACGGTCATTCGTAGTCTGCAAGCTGCAATTAAGCAAATCGAAATTGATGATCGCATTGAACTTGACGATGCTCAGGTTCTTGCGGTTGTTGAAAAGCAAGTTAAGCAACGTAAAGAATCGATCAAAGCCTTTGAAGGCGCTGGTCGAGATGATTTAGCTAGTAAAGAACAAGCCGAAATTGAGGTTTTATCTCAATTTCTACCAGAAGCTATGACTGAGGACGAGCTTGATTCTCTCGTTGAGCAAGCCATTGCTGCTCAAGGTGCTACTAGCATGAAAGATATGGGTAAGGTGATGAATTCTCTACGTCCGATCATAGCCGGGCGTGCCGATCCTGCACTTGCATCTGCCAAAGTGAAAGCCAAACTGGCTTAAACTCCGCTACATTTTATTTGCACACTCAAGTTATTTATACACTCAAGCACGTACTTTAGCCTATTCTATCAAGATAGATTGTATAACCGTTCTTGTTGCATCTGTTTTAAACGAATTTCTATCGTTCCCGACAATGAATTATTATTCTTTGCCAAACGTTGTGCATGTAATAACGACTTTATTCCCGCTTCTTCCCCTCCCGACCAAAATTGCACTTCTGCCCGATAGCGCAATACATTAATCGCCTGAATCTCTGATTTCTGATCCAAACTTGCAGCTTGTACCATTAAGTCCCATCCCCCTATATCTCTCGGCCGGTCCTTTAAAATCCGTTTCACCAATTCTTGCGCCTGTGAATATTTTTGCTGCCGAATCAGAACTTGTGCCAGCTTATAACTGTAAGCACGATTCTCAGGCATAATCTGTTGTGGTTTAATAATGGTATGATAAGCTTGATCATACTGTTTTAAACCAATATAACTATCTGTCTTTATAAGAATTGCTAAAGGAAGTTGCTGCATCTCTGCTGTTGCAGAATTTAAGATTGAAAGTGCTTTCTGGTAGTCACCTTGCCGATTATAAAATGCAGTTAATGCCAACTTGACGGCTTGATTTTGCGGTGCAAGTGTAACCAATTCTTGTTCAGAAGTATCATTTGACAACACCATGGCATACCAACGAATGATGTCATAATTCGAGTCCAGCAAATTCGGTTTCACTTGTGGATATTGCCTTGCTCTTAATCTTGCCTCACTCATACGTTGCGTTGTCAGTGGATGAGTTAACCAAAATTCAGGCATAAAACTCAGTTGCGTTGTCGATCGTTGCATTCTTTCAAAAAAATCCGCCATACTATTTGGATTAAATCCTGCTGCTACCATATATTGCATACCAATACGATCTGCTTCACGCTCCTGATTTCGACTATAACTCAACTGTTTATCCAATAAAGCAGCTTGTGTTCCCAACATGACTGCCGAACCAGCCTGACCATCAGACTGGGTCGCAATCGCAGCACCAACGAGTATACCAGCCAATGCCAGCAAACCCTGACCTTTAAATGCTTCTTGTGAGCGACTATAATGTCGTTGCGTGACATGGGCAATTTCGTGACTCATCACACTCGCAACTTCATCGGTGTTTTTTGCTAATTTTAATAGCCCTGTATTCAATGCAAATACACCACCTGGCACGGCAAAGGCATTTACTTGTTTATCATTAATAAGTAACAGACCAAGGGGCTGCCCCAAATTGGTTTGACTGGTAATTCGGGTAAATATCTGGTTCAGTTGATCTTCCAGCCACGGATCTTGCACGACCACCAAATGCTTATTAATTTCCCGATAAATTTTTTCACCTAAATATTTTTCATTTTGACGATCGATCACACCGACCCCTGCCCCAATTTCAGGAACAGTCATTGCTTCAGGACGATACACTGGATCAAAAGATTCTGCCTGTGAGTGATTCATTTGTGCCCACAGATAAATCACCAGACAGATGGATCGCCCCGAATGCCACATATTTTAATCACAACCTTTAACCGTCATTAAAATTTAGAATTGACCAAATAACGTGGCGTTCGATTTTCCAGTGCATCCACCAAGTTTTGATAGGCTAATTCAGCCATGCGTAAACGTGTTTCCGCTGTCGCAGAACCTACGTGTGGCAAAGTCACCACATTTGGCAGTGCAAAAAGTGGAGATTGTTGTAGGGGCTCTTTCTGATAAACATCCAATCCAGCAGCAAAAATTTTCTTCTGCTCGAGTGCCTGAATAAGCGCATCCTCATCGACAACAGGACCACGTGAGATATTAATTAACACTGCATGTGCTGGCATTTTTGCCAATTGTTCAGCACCAATTAAGGCTTTTGATTGTGCATTTAAATCGACCGCAACTACAAGAAAGTCAGACGTTTGCAATAAGGTTTCCAAATCAAGAAATTTTGCATCTAGCGGTAATGCCAGTTCGGGCTTTTCACGGCGATTATGATAAGCAATTTTCATATTAAAACCATATTTTGCACGACGTGCAATGGCTGCCCCAATATTACCTAGACCAATAATACCCAAAGTTTTTCCATGAATATCCTGACCGAACAAATGAGATGGAACAGTCTTGGTCCATTGGCCTGCCTTTGTCCATGCATCCAATTCTGGTACTCGTCGTGCAGCACTTACCAGTAAAGTAAATGCTAAATCGGCAGTCGTTTCCGTAAGTACATGTGGTGTATGTGCAAGCCATATTTTCTTTTGGTTTAGATAAGCCACATCATAATTGTCATACCCAACACTCACACTAGAAATAATTTTTAATTTTTTTGCAGCTAGTAAATTATTTTCATTGAGTCTTCGCCCCGCCCCAATCATGGCGTCTGCATCCACAACATGATGTTTAATTTGCTCATTCACATCACCCAGTTGTGGTTGAATTTCCACAACATCATAATTTTGTTTTAATTTTTCTAGAACTTCAGAAGCTATCTGGCTAAAAACAATGACTTTTTGACGCATAATTCTTTCCTTTTATTCAATTAATAACGCTACTTTTTCCCACAATTTAGATTTTAATAAGGGTGCATCCAACATGTTTTGTAGACTGGGTAATTGCTGAGAAGATTGCCCTAGCACAATAGGAAGCTCTCCTAACACCACCATGATCTTATCATGCGCAACAATATCTAAAAATCCTTGAATATAATCATTTACAGCATGCCCATCTTGTAAATCTGGCAATGGAAATGGCCACTGTAATTCTGCAGTTGAAAGTTTAAGTGCATGCTTTATATTACGCCAAAGAATCTGAGTCTGTTGTGTCAAATGTTGTTGCTCAGTAATAATTACAAATCTATGATGCTGTAATACGTGTAAATGAAACTGCTCTAATTGTAATGGCTGAACCAATTCAATTGAGCTTTCTACAATTGAAGGTTCTACAAGTGAATTTTCTATACTTGGCTGAACTGGATTGGCTGTTTCTTGCTGATGCTGTAATAATTCTGGTGCCACGAACGATGCATCAAATTCAGGCTGAACAATATCCAAAGTTATTTTATCTGAAGATTCAGATTGTAAAATCTCACTGATGGTTAAATCGTGGTCACGCCATAACGAATGAGTTTCTTGCACTTGTACTTGTGCACTTCTAGGAATCCAAACATCAATTCCTAAAATTTGCATCAGGTGCGGTTGTTCATTCATGACATTCTTCATTTCTTAATATTGCATTATAGTTTAGGGATTTTTCAATATGATGTGTAGTAAAACTGCTGAATTGCTACACGATCATCATGCTATTTTTCTTTAATATCTGATCGACAATTTCATCCGTTTCAAATCCTAAACGCCAATACAATAATTGCAGAACATCCAATTCATCCTGCGTAATTACACGATCATTCCACAAACATTGTTCGGCAATACCTAAAATTTTAAGTCGATCACGTAATAATAGCCCTGACATGTTCTGTAGAATTTGCCCTAAGTCCATTGGCTCATCAGAAATTTCTTTGAACTTCAGCCAATCATCTGGTTGAATCATTTTCTTAATAAGCTCTTCACGCACCTCCATTTGGTGTGTGGTGTTCAACTGTTGTACATGTAACAATGCATCCATCAATCTAATCACTTCTGGTAAAACATTATCATAAGCAGTAGGCATATGCGGAGGCAGTAAATTCAGTTGACTTTTTACTCGCTCTAACAATAACGCATCGAGCAAACCTATTTCACCGTCCGCTTGTGCAATTAAGGCAAGTTTAGTTAAAAACTGTCTTGCCGAGCTCATGGGCATGGTGGAAATATTGTCACATGCAATAAAGAAAATTTGTACATGCTGTCGTCCATCTATCGACAATAGCGCATCGATTAAAGCACGACTGACAAGCGCATCTTTCGGGATAAATTCTCGATATTGACGAATCATCATAATTGCAATCAAAACCTCTCTCGATCCTGTTCCTGTTTGTAGTGCACGATCAATTTGCTCAGGACGTGACATACTCGCGCGAATGACAGGATTAAGCGGTTTAATTGCATCTTTTAGTGAAAAACTGATTGGTGACAACCGTAATAAGGGTAACGGTTGTGGCGCAATCCATGTTAAGGGAATTTCAGCATTATTTTCCCCAAACGGAGTAAATAAACTAAACCACGGCTGGGTACGTAGTTTTTGCAAATTTTCTTTTTGCAAATCTTCTAACAAAGTTGGGTCAAGCTCATAGATTCTTCGCTCAATACTGGGATGAATATTCAACCAACTTTGTGGGCTAAGAGAGTTTGCGAAACACATATGCGCAATCGATTCAGAAAATGCACTATGAATTTGTGAACCCGCATGATGTACATAAATACGTAACAAGGTTTGAATGTTAGCATCATGACCAATCAACTGTAATGTATTTCTATCGTTCTTAAAGGTACGCCCCGATAAAGTGATAAATTTAATAAAACGAGAAATTAATAAGCCCATACTCCCCATGAGCCAGATTACCCCTCCTAAAGCGACTAGAATTGTCTCAAATTTATTATTTTTTTGGCTATGATAAGGTTTGAACCCGCGTCGCGCGACTTTAGAACCTAACTGACTAAATGTTGTTAGACTACTAAATAAAATTTTGAGTCGCGTATTCTGTTGAGTTTCGCCACTTAATATTTGATTGAATGCGTAACTGAATAAACCATGCAGCTCTAATTCATCCAAATTTTGTAAAGCACCCCATGTAATAATAATTACAGTATCATCGGCATGCACACCCGCAGTTAAAGCATTGACGCCAATTTCATCAGGTAGAACATAAAGTGATGGTGTTTTCACTAGAAATTGTTTTGAAAACTGCTGATTAATTTTGATTGCAATAATTTCTTCAGGCGTGCTTTCCAAGGGATTTAAGTAACGCGCTCGCAGTTGTTTCGCTAAAGAGTGTCCTCCTTCCCGAAAGACATAAACCTCATAGAGCACTGACCCAACCATAATGGAAAGCACAACAAGCATCACCCATGGACTATACTGATACCAAAGTACAGACTGATCTGGTTCAAAATAATGCACGACCAAACCGAATGATAAATTCAAAACCATTAATGTAATAACAATGGCCAGAATACAAATTGCAGTTGGCCAAAACAAATTACGTTGATGACTTGCCGGGAGTTTATCAATTGCCAATGCTGCTCAGCCTCATGCTATACCACCTATCCATCTTAAAATAAAAAAGTGGGAAAATCCCACTTTTCTATCGCATTATCGGAAAGTTTTTAAGTGTTAAATTACAAAGCTAGCTTTGTATACACACCCAAGTCTATTCTTCACGAATACCTGTTAAATCAACAGAAGATGCATCGATGTTCACATCAATATAACCATCTTTTTTCTTTTTCTTGGCAATGTCGCTACGGCTACGTTGCAATGCATCCAAATAGGCATTATCAATATCACCTGTCACGTAAATTCCATCAAATACTGAACTGTCAAATTCAGTAATTTCTGGCACTTTCGGGATCCGAATCGCTTCTTTTAAATCTTCAAGATCTTGAAAAATCAAACGGTCAGCACCAATAATTTCCTGAATTTCCTCTACGGTACGCTCCGAAGCAATCAATTCCGTTTTAGCAGGCATATCAATGCCATAGACGTTTGGATATTTTACCATTGGCGCAGCAGAGGCAAAAAACACTTTTTTTGCACCCGAATCACGAGCCATTTGAATAATTTCGTTACAGGTTGTGCCACGTACAATGGAATCATCAACCAATAGAACGTTTTTATCCTTAAACTCCAGCTCGACAGGGTTCAATTTTTGGCGAACAGATTTCTTGCGTTGTTGCTGACCTGGCATAATAAAAGTACGACCAACATAACGGTTTTTCATAAAACCTTCACGGAATTTAATACCAAGCACATTGGCCAATTCCAAAGCGGAAGTTCGACTGGTATCTGGAATTGGAATCACCACATCAATCTCATGATCTTCACCCCATTCTGCCAGAATACGATGCGCCAATTTCTCACCCATTTTCAAACGTGCCTTGTAAACAGATATACCATCGATGGTTGCATCTGGACGGGCAAAATA
>JASGGM010000074.1:0-10247 GCA_047605045.1 Acinetobacter sp.
ACGTTACATCCCAATCGCTGTAAAATATCGACAGCATAGCGTCCTGCTGAACCATTCAAGCCATCCACCACAATCGACAAAGGGCGTTTCAGTTGAATGTCTTGCTGAAGATGACGAACATACTGTTGCTGAACGTCGCTATTGAATTGATGCGTACATTCAACATTATTCAATGAAGATTGCGGTTGCAAATAGGTGTGTGACCATGTTGCAATGCGTTGAATCATTTCTGGTGTCGGGGGCTGGAATTGGCACAACCATTTTATGCCATTGTCCGTTTTAGGATTATGACTAGCCGTGACCATGATGCCATTGCCACCATATTGAAGTGCATAAAAATACATCATTGGTGTAGAACAACATCCCAGTTCTACCACCTCCAAGCCCAATTGCGTACATATCTGTGCAATAATTCTTGCATAGCCTGGGCTCGTTAATCGAGCATCATACCCCAATACAATACGCTTGATATTTTTTTCTAAATACACGTGTGCCAATGCCTTGGCGATAGCGCTCACCAAAGTAGCATTTAAAATATTAAGATTCCCCCGAATATCGTAAGCTCGGAAAATTTGAAATGGGAAATGGTGTTTATCTAACGGCATAGCACGCCTATCATATTCGTCATGAAGGGATTGTCTTCGACAAGTACATGTTTTGTAAATATGACCTTCGCTATAATTTGTAGTAATTTTAAATCAAAATTTTTGTCAAAAGACGCAGTAAAGTCACCACGTCTAATGTCTTGACCAACCTTTCTTTATTGTTGGCCGGTATGACCGAATCCACCTGCACCACGTTCGGTTGCAACAAATTCTTCAACCTGCTCAAATTCTGCATGCACCACAGGCACCAAAACATATTGTGCCAAGCGTTCACCAGGTTCCAAGGTAAATGTGGTTTGTCCGCGGTTCCATACTGAAATCATCAGTTCACCTTGATAATCTGAGTCAATCAATCCCACTAAATTACCTAAAACGATCCCATGCTTATGGCCTAACCCTGAACGTGGCAAAATTAAGCCTGCAAAATTGGTATCTTCGATATAAATTGCCAAGCCTGTTTTGACCAATACCGTTTGCCCTGCTTCAATTTGAATCGCTTCATCTAAACAGGCACGTAAATCCAAACCTGCTGATCCTGAAGTGGCATAGGTCGGTAAAGGCCATGTATCGCCCAAACGTTTGTCTAACACTTTCACTTGTACTTTCATATTGTTTCCTAAAATGTAATCCCCCTTCACAAAGAGAATTACAGAGAGATGATCAATGTTTATGTTTTAACATTGCCTTTAAATTTTCCAAATAGACTTTGGCTTGTTCTTTCGGGTCAATATTCGGTTGCAATTTCTTCTTGCGACCCAACCAGTCAATTTCATCTTGTGGCAACTCATCTAGAAAGCGACTTGGTGTCATTTGACGCATCTGACCACCAGCTTTACGCTGTTCTGCCAACGTTAATGTTAAACCTTGTCTGGCACGCGTAATACCCACATACATTAAACGACGTTCTTCTTCGATGGTTTCTGCCGCAATCGAGTTTTTATGGGGCAGCAACTCCTCTTCCAAGCCCATGATATAAACGTATGGAAACTCCAAACCTTTTGCTGCATGTAAAGTCAACAAATTTACTTTATCCAAATCGTCTTCTTCTTGCTGTTGTTCCAATAAGTCGAGTAGCACCATTTTACGAATCACACTTTCAATGTTCTTTTCATCAACATCTTCAGCACGATTAATCAAGCTTTGAATACTGGTATAGAGTGTTTCGATATTATCCAGCTTGGTTTTTTCCTGAGCAGGGGTCGCTGCTTGCTCTCGCACATAATCAATATAACCCGCTTCAGTCATCATTTGACGGATAATAGGTACAGGCGAATCGTCTTCCAGCAATTCACGCGTATAATCGGCAATGAACTGTGCAAACTCATTCAATTGAGAACTTATTTTCTTACTCACCACCATCGACAAGCGCTGATCACCTGCTGCCGTCAATAAAGACAAATGGTTTTCCTGTGCGAATAAGCCTAATTTTTCCAGTGTTACTGGGCCAATCGAGCGTTTTGGCGTATTGATAATACGCAAGAATGCACTGTCATCTTCAGGGTTGATGATCAGTCGCAAATAACTCATGACATCTTTAATTTCACTGCGAGAAAAAAATGACGTACCGCCCGAAAGCTTGTAAGGAATTTGCATTTGTCGCAACTGCGTTTCCAGTACGCGTGCCTGAAAATTCCCCCGATATAACACGGCGTAATCTTTCCAGTTTTTGCCGTTCATCAATTTGTGTGTCATTAAATCTTTGACGACACGTTCGGCTTCATCATCATCATTACGACAGGTAATAATTCGAATCAACTCACCATGTCCTTTGTCACTCCACAGTTTTTTATCAAAAATATGTGGATTATTTTCAATGACACAGTTCGCCGCTTTCAAAATACGACTGGTTGAACGGTAGTTTTGTTCCAGTTTAATCACTTTCAGGGTTGGAAAATCTTCTTTCAGCAAGGCCATATTTTCAGGCTTTGCACCACGCCATGCATAAATAGATTGGTCATCATCGCCAACTGCGGTAAAGCGCCCCATCACCCCGACCAATAATTTCACCAACATATATTGAGCAGTATTGGTATCCTGATATTCATCGACCAGTAAATAACTCACTCGATTTTGCCATTTGTCCCGAACTTCAGCATTTTCCTGTAAAAGACGGGTTGGCAATACAATTAGGTCATCAAAATCAACGGCATTGTAAGCACGTAAATTCCGTTCATAAAGTTGATACAAATGAGCAAAATGCACATCTTCTTCAGTTTCACACACGCTATGCGCTTGTTGAGGTAATATCAGATCGTTCTTCCAATCGGATATTTTTTTCATGGCCTTGGCAATCAGTTCTTTACTTTCTGCACCAGACAAATTGTCCTGATGCATCAAATCCATCAAAATGCGTTTACAGTCATCGGCATCTAAAATCGAGAAATTGGCTTTTAACGGTAGATGTTTCAGTTCCAGACGGAGTAAATTTAATCCAAAGGTATGGAACGTCGAGACAGAGAGGCCTTTGGCTTCTTCACGATTCAACAGCTTTGCAACACGTTCTTTCATTTCTCGTGCAGCTTTATTGGTAAAAGTCATTGCTGTGATGCGATAAGCAGGAATACGGCATTGCTGAACCAGATACGCAATTTTTCGAGTGATGACCGAAGTTTTACCTGACCCTGCGCCAGCGAGTACCAACAACGGTCCTTGAATATATTTCATTGCTTCAAGCTGTTTGTCATTGAGTTGACTTGCTGATGACATACCGTTGCCTCTTTCTGATTGGAGCATGATTATAGACATCTCCGATTTATAATCCCAATATTAAATGATGATGACTTAAACAATTAGACATAGAATAGTGGTTACTCATCCCCTTTCCCCCTCTATTTTTAGTAACATCAGGATACACTTTTATGAAAATTTACAGATACTTAACAGGTAAAGATGATGCAAATTTCTGCGCGCGCGTGACCAAAGAATTAAATGATGGTTTTCAGTTGTATGGCTCACCAACAATGTGTTTTAACGGCACAGATGTTATTGTCGGTCAGGTTATTTATAAAGAAGTAGCAGATGAATCGGAAATTCCAGACACGCTCAAACAAGCGCTAGAGCATCATTAAATACATTGGCAATAAAAAACCACCCGAAGGTGGTTCTGTTGCCGTCAAGCAAGCATTATTTAGCAGCGTAGATGCTAATTTCAACACGACGGTTTTGTTCACGACCCGATGCAGTTGAGTTGTCTGCAATTGGGTTTGCTTCTGCCTGACCTTCTGCATCGATACGGCTAGAAGAAACACCTTTACCAACCAAATAGCTTTTCACTGATTGTGCACGGTTTTCCGATAATGTTTGGTTATAATCGTGAGTACCTGTGCTGTCGGTATAACCCGTCACCAAGATTCTGCTTTGATTGTCTTCAGCCAAAGTCTGAGCAACTTTATTCAACGTGCTATAGAAATTTGGTTTGATGTTATATTTGTTGGTATCGAAGGTTACGCCGCCTGGCATAATCAATTGAACAGAGTTTTCTGTACGTTGTACTTCAACGCCAGTACCCGCCATTTGTTGACGAAGTTTTTTCTCTTTATTGTCAAGATACAAACCAGCACCCGCACCAACCAGTGCACCAATAGCAGCAGCACGGTTGTTTTGACGGCTTGAGTTCGCGTTCGATTTAGACAGACCATAACCCGCTGCCGCACCAATTAAGGTACCAATAGCAGTTTTGTCATACTGACGAACACCTGTCGTTGCACCACCATCTAAATTTTGACATCCAGAAAGGACTAACGCCCCAGCTGTTAATGTAGAAATAACCACTGCACGCATTGCATGCCTCCTTTAAATATAATGTTTTATTGAATATATTAAAATTATGAAATACTTTAATTCAGCATAACATTAATTTTTTGTTAAAAATCACTTCTTTCTTAACACGAATATTCATCATAACAGCATTGTACCGAATACAATTCATATTGTATTCATAATTTAACGACGAATCACTAATTTCTTTGACTCAAACAAAAGTCATGAGTATCTTAGCAATTCAGGACATTGCACTGGAATGGTTATGGCATCCCAAAAACAAAGTATCTTTAAAAAAATTACGCGTGGACTCACCGTTGGCTCAGTTATTACGGGCAGTACATTTTTACATGGCCCTCCAGTTCTTGCACTTGGTTTAACCAAACTCATAAAACAATCACGCAAAATTGATCAAACCAATATTGACATTACCAATAGCTGGATTGGGGTTAACAACTGGCTCATTGATCACGTTTTATCCAATACAAAATGGGATATCGAAATTGATGAACAATTAAATCTCGATTTACAAGGTCGTTATTTAATGATTTGCAACCACCAAAGCTGGGTCGATACCACTGTGAATCAATATTTTGGTGTCACGCGAATGCCACTGACCCGTTTTTTTACAAAATGGGAACTTATTTTTATTCCATTTGTAGGGCAGGCCTTTAAAATCCTCGGCTTCCCGATGATGAAACGACATAGTAAATCGCAAATTGCCAAAAATCCTGAATTAAAACATCGTGATATCGATGAAGCACGTAAAGCCTGTGAGCAATTACTCAGTCAACCTTTTACCCTACTTAATTATGTTGAAGGAACACGTTTCACACCCCAAAAACAAGCACAACAAAAATCACCATATCAACATTTATTAAAACCCAAAGCAGGTGGTTTGGCCCTTGCCTTAAAGATTTTAGGCAAACAAATCGATGCTTTAGTCGATATGACCATTGTGTATCCTGATGGTGTCCCTGATTATGGTGAATTCTGGCTAGGAGACGTACCACATATCGCCGTGCATTTACGGAAAATAGAAATTCCATCATGGGTACTCGAAGGTAATTATGAAGATGATCGAGAGTATCGTCGTCAGTTTCATCAATGGCTAGCGCAGATCTGGGAAGACAAAGACCATTTAATTGAAAAGATTCAGCAACGCTATGCTGAAACCAATAGTCGGTAAAAGTAGAAGATCATGTCAAAAGTTGCCAAACGCGCGAATAAATTCAATCGAGTACATCAGAACTCTGCCACATGGAAGTTATATTTACTCTATGACATTTTCATGATGGTCATCATCATCGTGAATTTATTCTGTTTATGTGCAAATGCTTTATTGATGAGTAATTTCGCTGAATGGTTATTTCAGCATCTCAATATCATGTCGGTTCTCACCTTTTATAAACAACAACTTCACCCTTGGGTGAACAAAACTGAAGGCTGGTTTATTAGCTTCCTGATTCTTGAATTGTCCGTACGCTGGATCATTGCCATTGTGCAACGACACCATCAGCGGTGGTTCTTTTTTCCGTTTATTCACTGGTATGAAATACTTGCCATTATACCGCAACTGCGTTTTTTACGCTTATTTCGAGCAGGCATTATCGCCTATCGTTTGCATGAATTAGGCTACCAGATTGTCCCTGAAAGTTGGCAGAAAACCGCACGATTTTATTATCAGGTGGTTATGGAGGAATTGTCAGACCGTGTCGTCATTACTGTACTGGACGGTGTGAAACATGAACTCGATACCAGTTCTACACATAAAGAAATTTTGCATGATTTGGTAGATCATCATCGTGAACAATTTGCAAAAACACTGGCAGAATTATTACAAGAAAATTTAGCAACCGAATTACAAAAACAACGTCAGGATATTGCACAACACGTTGGGCGCGTTGTACGTGAATCCGTTGAAAATACGCCTGAAATTCATCAGTTATTGCGTATTTTCCCTATCGTGGGATCACATATTGAAGGTCAGTTACCCGCCATAGGCAAACGTTTGGGTGAAAATATCACACAGGGTTTACTGCACCCTTTAAGTACGACATCGCCATCTGAAAAATCACAGATTAATTTAACCTATCAGCATATTGCCAATAAATTAAGCCAAGTGAACATAGATCAAGCATCTCTTGCAACATTAGTTGAATCTATGGTTTATGAAAGTTTAGAATCGATACGTAAACAAGTGAAAGTGAAACAGTGGCAGCAGATTCTCGCTGAAACAGATCGGAATAAAGATGAATAAATCTTGAAGTTTTTAATCCATTCGCCTATTTTACATACTGAAAATGTGATATGTCATGACATCATAACGATGTTATGACACAACCATTCAATGATAGATAATTCTTTTTATACTTATGATTAATTTCAAGCAATCGCCTTTAAGGACGTACTATGGCTGACATCCGCATAACAGGAAGAATGGTTAATTTCTCCCGATTAACCTTCGATACAAATGATCATGATGTGATTCGTCAGCAACTTGCACAAATGTTGGATGAGACTTCATCACAAGGGGTTGTCGTTATTCTGGATAGTACCGTTGAACAAGAATTGATTGCGCTGATTCAGTTATTGGTCAGCGTTGGTCTACAGCCTATGGCCGTCATTGATGGTATTTTGGCTGATGAAGCACGTGCTATTCAATTTCCAATCTTACCTGCCGATCGCCCTTTGCAAAGAATTAAAGCCACAAAAGAACAAGTGGTTGAACGAAACAGCAACAAAGATCAAAAAATAGACGACAATAAACAAAAATCAAACGCTATTCATCATGTAACTTCATATCATAATGAAATCTTGCGAACAGGACAGTGTTTGATTCAGGAACATGGGGACGTCATCCTCAATGCAAGCATGAATAGTGGTTCTGAAGTGATTGCTTCAGGCAATATCCATGTTTACGGTGGCGCACATGGAAGAATTATTGCAGGCGCAGCAGGTGATACTGCTGCCCGAATTTTTTGTCAGTCTTTATATGCAGAGTTAGTTTCAATTGCGGGAACATATTGTGTTGCAGATGATATTCCGCAACATGTGTTAAAAAAACCTGTACACATTTATTTAAATGAACATCAGGAACTTGAATTTGAAGCATTGGGCATCTAATGTATAGCGATATTTCGCGATATTTTACTTTTTTATAAGCAATTTAATTTAAATGCAAATGACCATATAACAGGAGTGGATTCGGTGGCCAAAATTGTTGTCGTAACATCAGGCAAAGGCGGCGTAGGTAAAACTACAACCAGCGCATCATTTGCAACAGGTTTAGCCTTACGTGGCCACAAAACCGTGGTCATTGACTTTGACGTAGGTTTACGTAACCTGGATTTGATCATGGGTTGTGAACGACGTGTCGTTTACGATTTTGTGAATGTCATTAACAATGAAGCCCGCTTACAACAAGCGCTTATTCGTGATAAAGACATCGAAAATCTTTATATTTTACCAGCGTCACAAACACGTGATAAAGATGCACTATCTGATGAGGGTGTTGCACGTGTCATTGATGAACTGTCTCAGGAATTTGACTATATTATTTGTGACTCTCCAGCAGGGATTGAACGTGGCGCAATTTTGGCCATGTACCATGCAGATGAAGCCATTATTGTCACCAACCCTGAAATTTCATCTGTTCGTGACTCTGACCGCATTATTGGTATGCTAGACAGTAAGACCAAGAAAGTGGAACAAGGCGAAGGTCGCGTTCGTAAACACTTGTGTATCACACGTTTTAACCCTGAACGTGCCGACAAACAAGAAATGTTGACCATCGATGATATTTCAAAAGATATTTTACGTGTACCGACTTTAGGTGTTATTCCAGAATGCCCAAGCGTTTTGCAAGCATCGAATGAAGGTAAACCTGTGATCCTTTACACTGAAACCAGTGCAGGTCAAGCTTATGAAGACTTGGTTGCTCGTTTTCTAGGTGAAGATCGTCCATATCGACACATCACGGCAAAACCTAAAGGCTGGTTAGCCCGTCTATTTGGAGCATAATCATGGCAGGATTCTGGAGCAAATTATTCAGCAATGAGGAAAAACCATCAAGTGCACAAACGGCTAAAGATCGTTTGAAAGTCATTGTTGCTTCTGAAAAAGGTTTTGGTGGTGGCCGTTTAAGCCAAGACAAAATTAATCAGATGAAAAAAGAAATCATGCAAGTCGTGAGTCGTTATGTCAGTGGTGTTGATGAAAAGCATATTCAAATGCAAGTTCGTTCTGAAGCGAATATTGAGATGCTTGAAATGAATATCAATTTACCTGAAGAACGTTAATTTATTTTTTTATTGGCTAATCAACACAAATAAAGGCAAAATGGTTGAATTATCTTTTTGCCTTTTTTATTGATTTTGAGGAGCGAGTCATGGCGGTATCACAGCCAGCAACTTTCAATGAGGAATGGTCGGATGAGCGTGTCTTCGCCTACTTGAACCACCTGCCACCTCACGGCGGAAATGCCGATTATTATGTATTGTACAATGCTTACAAACACATGCGTCCAAATGATTTCGAACGTTTGTTGACACAATTCAAGACTGATGGTCGTGACTTTCAAGCAAAAAATGAACAGGGTCAAACCATTCAAGACGTCATCGCACAGTATCCGCGTCATAGCAAAGAATTTTTAGATATTCTAGCCAAGTTTGCCTAAATCTTGGTCTACGTCAAAATGGCTTCTCCTGAATAGTGAAGCCATTTTTTTAACTTCTTTTCAGTACTAACGGTTTTAGTGTCTGGGAGGACGTGGCAAATATGCAACAGCAACACGCCGATCATCATGCATTGCAAACAGCTGAACATGTTGTGAATCAACCACACATTCAAAATTTTGTACTTGGGTCTGACTAATTTGATAACTTCGATCAAGCAAATATTTTAACCGATACTGCTCACCAACATCTGCACCCAACCGAATCCACTGTATTAATGAAAAATGCACTTCCCCTTGTGCTGCTAATTCCCCTTCTGCCAAACGCTGACACATCCCTATAGATGAATCAGGCATCGATGATTGCACAGGGGCACATGCGACCAACACCGCAATAATCATCAGAAAAATGAATGCTCTCATACTTATCTACCACGATTGAAAAACTTAATGCATGGTAGAAATATTCTGCTAATCTATACAGATACAATTATTTATAAAAATACAGTACAGATTATGGGTTTCATCTATCAATATCTCGCAGATGCTTTGGCACACCGTATTCATTCAGGCGAACTACAAGCACATCATAAACTCCCCTCATTACGTGCTTTTGCACAGGCACATCAAATTAGCTTAAGTACCGCCCAAGCCTGTTATGAATTATTGGAGGCTCAAGGCTGTATTTATGTCAAACCCAAAGCAGGCTTTTTTGTGCAAGCACAGAAAATACGCCACGTTCCCAATCAACCCACCATGGACTTTCCATCGATTAGCCGTGAAGTCTCAAACTTCGATTTACAGAACCAGATTCAGGAAGCATCTAGCCATGCACAAATGATTCATTTAGGCGCAATCCAGTTAGGTGCAGATTTAATTCCCATAGAAGCGCTCCGAAAATCGGTACAACGTGCGCTCAAACACTGCCATCCCGACGATTTTTTATATTGTAATCGGCAAGGCCACCCTAAACTACGAGAAGCGCTACAACAGCATTGGGGAACAGATGGTTTAAATTTTTCAACTTCAGATATTTACATTACCAATGGTTGTATGGCATCGCTAAGTCTGGTTTTACAAGCATTCAGTGACATCGGTGATAACATCATTATTCCAACACCTACATTCAATGGTCAGTTACAACTGTTAGCAAGCTTAAAGCGTAAAATTATCGAGATTCCTGCATCACATCAAGGTCTGGATTTACA
>JASGGM010000075.1:0-10183 GCA_047605045.1 Acinetobacter sp.
CGCGGGACCAACGGATTAAAAGTCCGCTGCTCTACCAACTGAGCTAACGACCCTACAAGATCACAATGTAAGAAGTTTTTTCTAAACACTGCTTTGTTTTGATGGAGCGTATTGTAGCAAGATATTTACTAATGACAAGTAAAAAATGAAAAACATTGAAGCAACTGCTTATAAAAACTGCAAAAAACAGGAATTAAATCAAAAAATAAACAAAGTGGTGGATATTTGATTGAAATAGCGCAGTTATTCTTAATTAATGATGGTTTTGTATGAGAGGGCATTCAGTTTGGGGCAGAGAATCTTCTCTAACTTTGAGTTTATAGGAGTGCATTTTATTTTTTTGTTGTATTAATAGTGAGATGCTATTCAAGAGAATATTGGGAACTTGAAGAATTCCCTGTTGGGATAAGTAGAATCTCATTGTTTTAAATACAATTATCTGATTTTATTTAATAATTTTTGGTTATTGTGCAATTAAAAAACATTGGCATGTGATGGTCACGTGCCATTGTTAATGCTTTTGATTATGAGTAACTCATGGTTTGATGGGCGTTATATCTTGATGATGCCAAGGCCGAACAAGTAACAGGAGTGCAATGCCCGCTAAGAGGAAACCTATGATCATTAATATCGCCATAGGCTTGGCACTATCCGTTCCTAATAAGCCCACTAAAGGTGCTGCAATAGCACCAAATAGGCATTGAACTGCACCAAGCAAGGCTGAAGCACTCCCTGAGGCATGTGATGCAGCGGCTTGACCCGCTGCCATTGATGCAGGAAACAACAGTCCGAGAGCCAGCATTGTTATGAATAGCGTGATGAGAGTTGGTATTAACGTGACTGCCAGTAGCCATTGTATAACAGTAGAAATAATGCCTAATATTACGCCGATGATTAGAAACTTGTGTAGAGGCGTATTCTTCGACAACGCTCCGAATACTGCACCACCGATGAGCATACCTAAGGCATTTAGGCCGAATAACAAACTTGTCATCCACTCGGACAGGCCAAAGATGCCCTGTAATACGAAGGATGCTGTGGAGAGATAGGCAAATAATGCTATGGTCGAACAGGAGAATACCAAGACGTAACCGACGAAAGTCCGTTTTTTGAGCAAGGCTCCCATTGTGAGGAAGGCTTCGGTCAGACTTGTTTCATGTCGGCGTTCTGGAGGCAAGGACTCTGGCACTCGTGCAAGGGTTGCTAATGCGAGCAATACACCTAATACTGCCAATACAGCGAAGATCAAACGCCATGATCCTATGCCAAGCAATAAGCCCCCTAATACGGGTGCAATGATGGGTGCGATAGCAAAGATCATGGTTAGCCCTGAAAAGCGCTTTGCAGCTTCTGGACCACTATACCAGTCACCGATAACTGCACGTGCGATAACCATACCAGCAGCACCTGCCATACCTTGCAGTAGGCGTGCAACAGCGAGAATAGATGCATCGGATGCAATCGCACAGGCTATGGAGAATAATGCGAACAGCCAAGCACCAGTAATTAATAGCTTTCGTCTTCCTATTTGATCACTGATGGGTCCTAATAGGAGTTGTCCGAATACTAAACCCAGCATGTACGCAGTAATACTTGACTGGATGAATGAGTTGCTGGCGGACAGATCATTTGACATGGCTGGAAAAGCTGGTATGTACATGTCTGTTGCCAAAGGGGTGAGTCCGGTAAGTGCGGCTAGGATCACGATAGCTACCCCAGCGTGGGCTGGGGGATGACGGTCATGGTAGGGATCTGATGCCATATAAGACTCCTTATTCCTAAAATGCTGTAAAATAGTTTAGGTCTAAACTATTGATGATCTATTTATAGTCTGATACTTTAACAAGGTCAAGCAAAAATATAGATGCAGTTCCATCACGATTGGCTGACTATAATTAATGAATTGATAAATGATGTTGGAGTAGAAATGATAGATGTAACCCCCACGGATGAGATCGTGGCGGCATGGCGCAAAGCACGTCCAGATCTAGATACGGATGCTATGGCGGTGTTTGCTCGACTGGAACGTGTTCGTATGCTTCATGACCTGGATTTGGGAGTATTGCGTGAGGCAGCACCTCTTAGTGCTCCTGAACTAGATGTCATGGTAATTCTGCGTCATATGGAAGAACCTGTTATAGCACGGCGTATCGCTAGTCTACGTGGCTGTTCGCGTGGAGCGATGAGTAACATCCTAAACAAGTTAGAGGCGCGGAATTACATCATACGCATGGAGAATCCTGTAGATCGTAGAGCTACTTTTGTACGTCTATCAAAAGAGGGGGCTGACGTGGTTGATCAGCTGTATCCTCGACAGCTTGCGGTAGAGGCCGCACAACTCGCACCACTTTCAAACGACGAGCGCAAGAAGATCATTGAAGCGTTGGACTTGCTCACTAAAGTGCTGGAATTACGAGCTCCTCGTCCCTAGGTTGGAATTATTTTTAAATAAAAAATGCCTCAGTCGAAACTGAGGCATTTTATTGAGAAGTTTAGCTATTATTCAGTCGGTGTAACGGCTTTTTTAGGTGGACGTCCACGAGGGCGACGAGGGCGTGCAGCTTTTTCCGCACTCTCTTTCTCTTTTGTCGCTTTGGACTTGGTCGCTTTTTCAGTAGCTACATCTGCCGAAACCGTCTTTTCTGGTGCTTTATCGGACTGAACCGCTTTTTTGGCAACAACCGTTTCTTCAGGTTTCACATCTGAGTGATCGATCGCAAGCTCTGCCTGAGCAGGTGCTGATTGCGCCACAAGCGGTTCTTCTGTCGTGCTTACAGGTTGCTCAGGTGTTGGTGTTGTCTCTTGTGGAGAGACAGAAGCAACGTTGGGAACAAGGGGTTCAGCTGATTCTGTCGCGACAGGTTCGCTCACAGTTTTTGCTGGTTGTTCCGCTTGTTGAGCCTCTTCTTTAAGATGTTGTGCCTTGGCCTGTTCAAGTGCTTGTTCAGCAGCAAGTTTGGCTAATTTACGACGCTCTCGAGGGTCATTGGCAACCCGTGCTTTGAGTGACTCAGGTGGTGTTAGTGGTAGAACTTCTGCTGGCTCAGGTTCAGGCACAGTCGAAGTTGGTACAGCAACATCACGGGTTACAGGTTTTTTATCTGCAACTGGTTCAGCCTGTTGTTCACTGGCATATTGTTCGGTGAACTTCACTAAGGCACGATTGAATGTTGGTACAAGACCAAACTGTTCAATTAACACCACACAGTCTTCCCCATATATATGGCGAATCAGGCTGCCTACCGTATATCTAGCCAATGTTGGAACTTGGCTTGGCAAGATTTTTGGTGCAGTGGTCGTTTTTGCTTTGTTATGACGACGACGAGAACGTGGATCATTGCTTGCACGCTTCACAGGATACTCTGCATGTGCAGTAGGTGTCTCTTCTGTTTGAGGTTTTGCAGCATTGGCACTGCTCTTGCTCGTTGTCTCTGCATTTTGTTTCGTTTTTGCTTCAACGATAACAGGCGCATCATTTACAACTTGTTTTTGTTGTTCCTGTGGTGCCTGAGTCGTAATGGTGACAATTTCGCGTGAATTATTATCAACATTGACAACTAATGCTGTTGCAAGTTCGTCATGACGTGGAACATCAACAATTTCAACTTTTAATTCAGGACTGTTTTGCACAGCAGTCGCAATGTTCTCACTTTCGCTGTTTAGAACGCTAGAATCACGGTTGCGATTTGGACGTTGTGGACGTTGTTGGTTGCGATCACGACGTGGTACTGATTGTGATTGCACTTCTTGAGGTTGTGCATTTTGCTCAGGTTGTGTGTTGTCATGATGTTGACGTTGTTTTTGTTGGCGTTTAAGTTCACGCTGTTCATTGCGTGATAATTGCACAACTTCTTCATGCACTTGACGATCAGACGGCTGCTCTACAGGGGCTTCACGTTGATCTTTTGGTTTATTGCGTCTTTTTGGATTTTGACGTTGTTGTGATTTATCGTCTTTTTCAACAGCATCACGTTTGTCCTGCTTGGCAACCACAGAGGATGGTGCTAAATAGGCATTGTTATTTGCCGTATGGGTCGGTTCAGCAGATGAACTAACATGAACAGCAGCAGTGTTGACCTGACCAAATTGCCCACGACTCACCGCGCCGTTATTAACCATTTGTTCAATGGCTGCTGCCGCATTGTTTGCCGTGCGAGATTGATCAACCGTTTGAGCTTGTTTTTGTACAAACAAGTTCTCTAACCAAGCACAAGGACTGTTATTTGCGGTTTTTACAACGGGTGCAGTTTGTGCACGTGTGTCAGTTGTAGCAGGTTGGGCTGGCTTTTTCGCTGGACGCGCTTCTTGCGTTGGCGCAGTTGGTGCAGCTGGAATAGCATGATCATGATGATCATCTAAATGCCATTCAGACGATTCATAACCCAATTCTTTTTCACTTGAACGTGTTGCTTCGGTCCGTTCGTAACTGGTTGGCGCGAAGCCTTCAGGGTTGTATTGAATTTCGTAATGTGGTGTTTCTAAGTGTGGGTGTGGTAACACAGTAACACGGACATTCGACGTCTGTTCTAGATAGACCAAGCTGTGGCGTTTTTCATTGAGCAAGAATGCTGCAATTTCAACGGGAACTTCAACTTGCACTTCACCATGACGTTCACGTAGAGCAATTTCTTCCACTTTACGCATAATTGAAAGTGAAAGTGAGCGCAGGTCACGCACCATGCCTGTTCCATGACAGCGCGGGCAGACATAACCTGTTGCTTCTTCCAAAGATGGACGTAGGCGTTGACGGCTCATTTCCATCAAACCAAAACGAGATAATTGACCAAACTGGATACGTGCGCGGTCACTTTGTGTGGCCTCACGTAATTTGGCTTCAACCATGCGCTGATTACGCTCTTTGGTCATGTCGATAAAGTCGATCACGACCAAACCGCCAATGTCACGCAAACGTAATTGGCGCGCAATTTCTTCAGCTGCTTCAAGGTTGGTATTTAATGCGGTATCTTCGACGTCATGACCACGTGTTGATTTTGCAGAGTTGATATCGATTGAAACCAATGCTTCTGTTTGGTCAATGACAATTGAGCCACCAGAAGGTAATTTTACTTCACGTTCGTAAGCGGTTTGAATCTGGCTTTCAATACCAAAATGAGCAAATAAAGGCTCGTTTAGGGTATATGTTTTGAGTTTATCAATTTGACGTGGCATGACCGCTTTAACAAAGTTGTATGCTTCGTTAAAGGCTTGTTCACTATCAATTAAAATTTCGGCAACGTCATCGCGTAGATAGTCGCGGATGGCACGTGTAACAACACCTGCTTCCTGATGTACCAACATCGGGGATGGGCCAGAATTTGAAGTGCTTTGAATTTGTGCCCAGAGGTCGAGCAAATGCTGTAAATCAAGCTGTAATTCTTCTTGGCTACGTCCAATACCCGCAGTACGAACAATGACGCTCATTCCACGCGGCATATTTAAAGAGGCCAACATTTCTTTTAATTCATCACGGACTGAACCTGAGATTTGACGACTAATACCACCGCCTTTTGGGTTGTTTGGCATAAGCACCAAATAACGTCCAGCAAGGGAAATATAAGTCGAGAGTGCAGCACCTTTATTGCCACGTTCTTCTTTTTCTACCTGAACTAAAAGTTCAGTCCCTTCGCTAATCAGTTCACGAATATTACTGGTGTCACGTGGGTCGGCATTGAAGTAATTGCGGGCAATTTCACGCATGGACAAAAAGCCCTGACGTTGTGCACCATATTCAACAAAGACGGCTTCTAAAGAAGGTTCAACACGGGTAACGTGACCTTTATAGATGTTTGATTTTTTTTGTTCGCGGGTACGGTTCTCAAGGTCAAAGTCATAAAGACGTTGACCAGTGACAAGTGCAACACGGACTTCTTCAGCATGTGTTGCATTAATCAACATACGTTTCATGGGTGTAATACCTAATCGTTGACGCACAACGACAAGTCTGAGCTTACAAACAACAAGTCACACGAAATCCCTGCAATGAATAATATTCAAACTGCATTGTGATTAATCTGACATAAGTGTCGGATATGGATTCTCGATGATGGTTTGCAAAACAGCTTTAATCCTTAAATGACTAAAGTCCCCTGAAGATTCACTGGCATTCGAGCGGTGTACTGGATGAAAATCTTTCACTGAGCGGGCAAATCGTCCTTATTTAAGGGAATGGATACGGAATGTTCATCGTATCTTTGCCAACAGACAGTTCCAATACATCTCACGCTGAAGCCTGAACGTTCCATCAGGAAAGACCTGTCTGATGTGTTTCAGTTTACGTTTAATAACCAACCTGAGTTGGCGACATATTTTTTGGGGCAGGCTGTTTTTATATGCAAAAGCATAAATTAACGCAACAGCCTACAAATTTGCCGATATAATAAGCCTTCGGCGTGGCATATTCTTTTGGGACCTTTCCGCACTTAACACTTCATATATGAAGTAAAGTAAGGTGAGAATGTTGCGATTGACCGTTCACAAATTTGAATTGGCTGGCAATTTTGCTCACATACGGTGGTATCCGTGCGCTGACTATATCAAACCTTGTGGCATCTGCCTATGGGCTAAATTGCAGTTTATTGTGAAAATAATCATCTAAGTGGTCATATTTTAATCAAGTTATAGAATTTTAAGGTTGAATGAGCTGTATGAATAGCAACCAGCAATGGCAAAGCGTGACATGGTTTGAGGTCGATGAACATCAAGCAGGGCAACGTATTGATAATTTTCTGTTTAGCCGTTTAAAAGGTGTGCCCAAAAGTCGCATTTATCGTCTCATTCGAGAAAGTCAGGTTCGTGTAAACAAAAAACGGGTCAAAGCAGAAACACGTTTGGAAATTGGTGACCAAATTCGGGTTGCACCGATTCGCTATGAGCAAAAAGACGAAAATAGCGTGCCAGTCAGTGATAGTGTCGCGCAAGGTTTACTCAGTCGTGTCGTATACGAAGATGAAGGTCTATTGGTGATCAATAAACCTTCTGGCATTGCTGTGCATGGTGGTAGTGGGGTAGCCTATGGCTTAATTGAAGCTTTGCGTGCTGCCACAGGTAAAAAATATTTAGAATTGATTCATCGAATAGACCGTGATACTTCAGGTTTAGTGATGATTAGTAAAAAACGCAGTACCTTAAAACTATTGCAAGATTTATTGCGTGAACACAAAATTCAAAAGACCTATGCTGCGATTGTAAAGGGGCAAGTGAGTTTGGATGAGCAATTGATAGATGCTCCTTTATTACGTTATGAACTGTCCAATGGAGAACGTCGTGTACGCGTATCGAAAGAGGGCAAGCCGAGTCAAACTGTTTGGAAAGTAAAGCAACGCTTTAAACAGGCGACGTTGGTGTACGCATCTCCACTGTCTGGACGAACCCATCAAATTCGTGTGCATGGGCAAAGTATTGGTCATCCATTATTAGGCGATGATAAATATGGGCACACTACACCTTATTCTGGCCCACAAGCTCGTCGTTTGTGTTTGCATGCCATGCGTTTAGACATCCCAGGTTATTCAGTGATTGAAGCTGAATTGCCAGAAGATATGCAAAGTTTATTGCAAGAATTGAAAAAGTAAGCAGGCTATGACTTCAAATACAAAACTGGTGATTTTTGACTGGGATGGAACGTTATTTAATTCAGTGGGTAATATTGTGTTGAGTTTGCAGTATGCGGCACAACACTATCAAATTCCATTAGATGATGAATCTGCAAAAAGCATTATTGGCTTGGGTTTACCAGAAGTCATGCAAACACTTTTTCCACACGTACCTGAGTTACATCAGGGAATTTTGGAGCGCTATGCTGAGCATTATGTAGAAAATTCTCAAGAAGATGAGTGGTTTGAGGGTGTGGCAGAGATGTTACATCAATTGAAAGACCATGGTTTTCGTTTAGCCGTGGCGACAGGAAAAAGTCGCCGTGGTCTAGATCGTGTGTTGAAAAAAACACAAAGTGAGCAGCTTTTTGAAATTACGCGTGCGGCCAGTGAAACCAAATCTAAACCACATCCATTGATGTTGCAGGAAATTTTAGCGTTCACGGGTTTAGACGCGCAGCAGGCGATTATGGTTGGCGATACCAGTTATGATCTTGAAATGGCAAAAAATATTGCGATGCCCAGAATTGGTGTGAGTTATGGTGTTCATGCCATCGATGTGTTAAAGCAGTATCATCCTGTGAAAATTGCACATAGTGTTGCCGATTTACATCAATCGTTATTGAAGATCAATAACGATTGAGGGAATATTCTTGCTCACTATTCGACAGGTTGTAATTCAAATTGTTGTTTTAGACACTTTAAAAAAGGTTGTAGTCCAGAATTTTGATTTGACTTCCCATAACTGATATATAAGTGAAGATAGGGGAGCGTCGTATCAATTTCGCATACAGTGACATGATTGAGTTGAATAAATGGATCAATATATTGTGGCAGGATTGAACAAGCTTGCCCTTTTTCAAGTTCTGCAATCGTTTCAACTAAATTCCCAGCAGATTTAGAAATATTAAATTTTAAGTCATGTTGTGTCATAAAGTCAGTCAGGACATGATTCATGACTGTGAATGTGGGATGATCGACCATCAAAAATGTCTGATCTTGCAAACGCTGTAGTGGAATCGGTGCGGTTGAGTAGAGTGGATGGTGTTTTGACAGCATGAATACCAGTTTGTCTTGCAATACAGCAAAGCTTTCAATCTCGGCATCGTGAAATTGTTGTCTTGAGAAAATGATATCTAAATCACCACGTTTTAATGCTTTATGCAGGTCACTCTCATTAATTAATTGTAAATCGACTTTTAAGTCTGGATATTGAATACGTAGATTGGGTAATACTTTGGGAAATACACGAACTTCAGCAGTGTTGATAAAACCGATACGCAAACTATGCTGTTTGTTCTGATGAATTTGTCGTGCCATTTGTACTGCTTTTTCAGCCTGTAATAACACCAAACGAGATTGTTCTAAAAATACAGCACCTTCTTCGGTAAGTTCGACTTTCCGTTTGGTTCTATTGAATAGCTTTACGCCAATCTCTTCTTCTAAGTCTTTAATTTGTTGGCTAAGAGAAGGTTGTGCAGTAAATAATTTAAGCGCAGCTTTACTAAAGTTGAGTTCCTCTGCAACTGTAATAAAATAACGTAGGTGGCGTAGTTCCATTAAACCGATCCAATAAAAACATAGTCTTATAGGTTAATTAGTATAATCGAAACCTTAGTAGAGCATAGTGTAAAAACGAATAGATATATTTTGATTTACTTAAGTATTTATATTGTATGTAGTTTTTGTTTTTAATAATTTGGTAATATTTGGGGTTTTTAGTGGTTTCATGTCTTAACAGCTGTAAATCGTCTGTATTTAAAATAAAAAAGCCAGCTCAAATTGAACTGGCTTTCATTGTGAAAATGAAATTAATTAAGACAAGTCAAAACGATCCAAGTTGATGACTTTTGTCCATGCGGCAACAAAATCTTGTACAAATTTCGCTTGGCCATCTGCTTGTGCATAAACTTCTGCTAATGCGCGCAAAATAGAATTTGAACCAAATACCAAATCGTTACGTGTTGCTGTAAATTTCACCTCACCTGTTTTGCGGTCTTTACCTTCAAACACTTCGTTAGAAGCATCGGTAGGTTTCCAAACAGTTGCCATATCTAGCAATTGACTAAAGAAATCAGTACTTAACACACCAACATTGTTGGTGAAAACGCCATGTTGTGAACCATCCCAGTTGGTTCCAAGTACGCGTAAACCACCGATTAATGCCGTTAACTCAGGTGCAGTTAGGGTAAGCTGTTGTGCTTTATCAATTAATAGTGCTTCCGTTGGTGCAGCGACACCCGCTTTTTTCCAGTTACGGAAACCATCTGCCGAACCTTCTAGATATTGGAAAGAGTCAACATCAGTTTGTTCTTGTAAAGCATCGACACGCCCTGCTGCAAAAGGAACATCAACCTTGAAACCACCTGCAAGCGCAGCTTGTTCAACACCAATGTTACCTGCTAAAACAATGAGGTCTGCCAATGAAAGGCGAGTCGTTGCTTTGATGGCCTCTAATTTTTCTAATGCTGGAATAACATTTTGATTCGCTTGCCATAGGCGTTGAGGTACAAGCGCAATACGTGCACCGTTTGCACCACCACGTTTATCGCCACCACGGAACGTAGATGCTGAAGCCCAAGCCAGTGAAA
>JASGGM010000076.1:0-10077 GCA_047605045.1 Acinetobacter sp.
TGCCTCATTGAATTCTAAAATTTTAATCATTTTCAATATCAGTTAGTTGATTAAGATGGTGAAAAACCGTGTATTGGCTGAAATCACATGATGTGTTGGGGTATTTTGGCGTGAAGTTAGACCTTTTGTTTGCATTTATTCTGCAATCAAAAGCATTTTTTATCATAGATGTATTCATTTTCAACCACAACCCGTTTATATCTGGCCTGTGTTCATACTTTAAAAAGAGCTAAAACTATCTGCTTTCATCTATGCATCATAGTTCAATGCGATTGAAAAATAACAATATGGATCCGTGTACAAGCATCTGTAAAAGAATGTAAATTCGCCACATTATGGTAGTTTTTAATAAGGCATTTATTAAGTGAATCGCCCATAATAATTGCAATCGCGTTAATTTTATGGAAACGACATTGGAAATTGCAGTCATTGGTAGTGGCATGGCTGGCCTTGCTACTGCACGAATTCTAAAAGATGCAGGAAATAACATTACTGTATTTGAAGCGTTGGCAGGTAGGGGCATGGACAGCCATAGTCTTGAATTTGATGGTGGCATTATCGATGCACCATTACGCGTCATGAACCCCTATTTATGGAAGAATACCCTCAGTCTTGCAACCCATTTGGGTATCTCTACTTTTCCTGTACGTACCTATATGGCCTGTAGTTGGTTATTTGCAGATAAAACGGAAACATGGCTCACGACATCACGTGCGCCGATTGGAAATTTTCCGATTATCAATAACCGCAAAGGCTTACAGCAATACGGTGTGCGCTTAGTCAAAGGCATGCTACAACTCAAATCTGCACTGTATCGTTTTTTTAAGTCGAAAAATCAAAACATTACCCTGACTGAATTTATTAATAAAAATGAAATTGAGGAAGTATTTTGGAATGGCGCAGTTATGCCTGTGCTTTATACCATTTGTACTTGTAATCCTGAAACCATTGGCGAATGGCCTGCAAAACCCTTATTGATTTTTTTACGCCAACTCACCAATGGTGATCAGCTGCTTCGATTGCATGGTGGTACCTCGGCTTTAGTCAGCAAATTGGTTGAAGATGTTCATTTTGAATCGGGTTCGCCAGTGAACAAAGTCGAATTGCAAGGTGAGCAGGTTTTGGTTGAAAATCAGGCAGGTTTTTCTAAGTTGTTCGATCGCGTGATTGTGGCAACACCGACCAATAAAATAGAAGACTTCCTGAACCCACAACAGTTTGCGGATGATATTGCGTTACTCAAACAATTCCGTTTTGAAGAAGGTGATTTGGTCATTCATACCGATAGTTCAGTCATGCCACCAAAACGTAAAGATTGGTCGGTACTCAGTTATATGATGGATCGTCAATTTACACGTCAACAATTTACCGTATGGATGAATGCTATTGAGCCGACTTTAGTGGGCAAAAATGCGGTATTCCAAACATGGCGACCTGTCACGCCAATAGATCCAAAGAAAATCATTTCAACGGTGCGTCTGAGTCGAGCTGTCGTGACTGCAAAAACGGTTGAATTGAATCAAGAATTACAACGCCGTCAGAAAGCAGCAGATCGTAAGGTATATTTCTGTGGCTCATGGTCGTGCGATGGTTTACCAATCTTGGAGTCCGCAGTGACATCTGCCATGCAGATTGGTAAAAATCTCGGTGCGCCATTGCCATTTGTCGGTTTAAAGCCAAAAGTGGAAGTTGCACCTGAGTTGGGCTATTAAACGTCAGACGATTCATTCTGATGAAGTCGGTCTTTCGTCCACGCCAGAAGTCATTCCCTCAACATAAATTTGCTATTGCCAGTGAATTGTTGGGGGATCATGCACTTTTGGCATGGAGCAATTTAGGCCTGTGGCGTCATGGAGATTGCTATGTGCAGGCTTGTCAAAATATGGCTGATCATCTGGCACACGGTATAGGGTTACATCAAAATGATCATCTGCTGGATTTGGGATGTGGTCATGGTGCCAGCATTTTGCACTGGGCACAGCATTATCATATTCAACAGATAACAGCCGTAGAATTACAAGCAGTATGTGTTCAGAACATCCAACAGCAAGAAATTCAGGCACTGAAACGGCTGGAATGTGCTTCTTTTCTAGCGCTCGATCGGTTCACATTTCCACAAAAATTCACCGCCATCGTGTGTATCGATGCGCTTTATCACCATGCATTAAACACGTTTTTAAAGCAAACCATACCGCTACTGGCCGATCACGGTCGAATAGGGTTTCATTATTTACAACGTAATCCGCTGTGGAAACAAGCCTCGACTTTACGGCGCCAACGCAGCGCAATGCTGCTGAAAATGGCAGATGTAAAGATGAAGAATGTGCTTGAGCATGGTGAAATAGAACAAGAATTACAGCAATCTGGCTGTGTCGATATTCAAATTGAAAACTTGACGAAGCAGGTCTTTGCAGGATTTGCAAATTATGTGCAAACGCTAGATTTGACTGATGCAGGGTTGGCGGGATTTAAAATCAAGATGACGGCCAAACTCTGCCGCCAACTGTTTGAAGACGGTTTAATTGATTACGTACAAGTGACTGCAAGGAAGAAACATTAAGGTTTTAAATGGATTGGCTTTTTAATTTTTTGCCAAATGTGTAAGCCGAATACGTTAATGATAAGACCCAGAATAATCACCAAAGTTGCAATAATTTGGGCGTGGGTTAAATGCTCATTGGCAAAAATTGCGGCACTGACCATGCCAACGACAGGAACAAGTAATGTGAGTGGCGCAATCCGTCCAGCTTCATAGCGACTGAGTAAATAGCCCCAGAGTCCATAACCCAATATGGTGGCAATAAAAGCCAGATAGCAAACTGCGAAAATACTACGTACATGTAAATGAGTAAGGGCATATCCAATCGCATCTGAACCTTCAAATAACCAAGAACTCAATAAGAATGGCAAGATTGGAATGAGCGCACTCCATACCACAAGAGACATGATATTGACGGGATAGCGTTGTACAATCATCTTATTAAAGATATTACCAAACGCCCAAGCCACAGCTGCTGCCAGAATAAACAGTAAAGGGATGAAATGAATGGTCGTTTGTACGGAGGCATGACTATTGGCCAGTAATACAATGCCGATCGCTGCCAAGCACATACCGAATATATGATGCGGACGAATTTTTTCTGAAAGAAAAACGGCACTAAAAACTAATGTGAAAAATGCTTGTGCTTGTAAAATAAGGGAGGCTAAACCCACAGGCATACCCAATTTAATGGAAATAAATAAGAATGCAAATTGACAAAAACTTAGCGTAAGGGCATAGCCAAACAATAGCTTTAATGGTACTTGTGGACGTTTGAAAAATAAAATAGCGGGGAAAGCGACCAATGAAAAGCGCAAACAGGCAAGTAGCAGGGGAGGAATGTCTGAAACGCCCATCTTAATCACAACAAAGTTTAGTCCCCAAGCCAAAATAATCAATAAAGCAAGAAAAATATCGCGAATGGGCATGGTTCAATCCTTCGTTATTCTATAGACAGATCATTCTATATTTATCATATCACTATAGTTGTATTGCTCTGAATAGATCAGTGTTGAGTATGTAAAAATGTCATAGCTTCGGTATTGGGAATTGTCAAAATTGAGACAAAAAAAACCTGTAATATGGGGATATTACAGGCATAAAAATAAAATGGTGCCGACACTCGGATTCGAACTGAGGACCTACTGATTACAAGTCAGTTGCTCTACCAACTGAGCTATGTCGGCAACGTGGCGTGAATTTTACAGAATTTTGACCAGAGGTCAAGCAAAAAATAAATGCTTTTGCTTAATTTCTGTTTATAGACGCATTTCGATACCTTGATTGGCTAAAAATTGTTTTGCTTCAGGAATAGTGTGCTGACCAAAGTGGAAAATACTGGCAGCCAAGACCGCATCGGCCCCGCCTTGTAAAATTCCGTCTGCTAAGTGTTGTAAATTGCCTACACCACCCGAGGCAATGGTTGGAATTGATACATGGTCATTAATAGTACGCATAAGCGCAATGTCATATCCAGCTTTGGTACCATCGGCATCCATACTGGTAATGAGGAGTTCACCAGCGCCGAAATCAGCCATTTTTATAGCCCATTCAATGGCATCAATGCCTGTGGGTTTACGTCCGCCATGCGTAAAAATTTCCCATTTGTTGTTGCCAGTTTTTTTCGCATCAATAGCGACCACAATACACTGTGCACCAAAGCGTTGTGATGCTTCTTGCACGAATTCAGGATTAAACACCGCTGCAGAGTTAATACTTACTTTGTCTGCACCTGCATTGAGCAGTAAACGAATGTCCTCAACTTTACGTACACCACCACCAACGGTGAGTGGCACGAAAACGCTTTCTGCCATGCGTTCAACCGTGCGGTACGTGGTATCACGACCATGATGGGTAGCGGTAATGTCGAGGAATGTAATTTCATCGGCACCTTGCTCGTTATAGCGACGAGCAACCTCAACAGGATCACCAGCATCACGAATATCAAGGAATTGCACACCTTTTACGACACGCCCGTTATCGACATCAAGGCAAGGGATTATTCGTTTTGCAAGCATAATGGTATCCAATTGTTGTGGCTAAAAAATAAAATTTTCGGCAGGGCTACAAATTTAATCAACTTGCTGTATTCTATCAAACTTATTTTGTTTCACGCAGGTTTTCTATGTCTGTTTATACACCTTTAGAATTAGATGAAGTGCGGCCGTTTGCTGCAGCTTATGGTTTGGACGTAGTAAAACTCGTTCCAATTCAAGGTGGTATTCAGAATACAAACTATTTTATTGTCTGTGCAGATGAGCAGCAATATGTATTAACGGTATTTGAAAACGAAACCGAACAGAGTGCAGGTGAGCTTGTCCCTGTGTTGCAATGCTTGGCTAAAGCGGAAGTTCCTGTGGCTGCGCCACTGAGCCATAGTGGAAAAGCGATTCACTATTTGGTTGGCAAACCTGCGCAAATTGCGCCGCGTGTGTGGGGAGAGCACCCTGAGGTAACAACTGTTGATCAAGTTGCTGCGATTGCAACTGCCCAAGCTAAATTGCATGTGGCATTACAGAATTTTCCGCTGAGCCGTAGTCATAGTCGTGGACATGCGTACTGGACCAACATTGGACAGATTCTCAAAGCAGAAATGTCGGTTGAAGATACAGCCTTGATGGATCAGGTCTATCATGTTTTTCATGCGTATCAACAGCAACATCCAGATCGTCCGAAAGGTTGGGTTCATTCCGATTTATTCCGTGATAATACCTTGTATCAAGGCAATCAATTGGCCGGTATTTTGGATTTCTTCGAACTGAATTTCGATGAACTGCTTTTTGATGTTGCCATTACAATTAATGATTTTTGTACCCAATATCCACAAGTGACGTTGGATCAGGCACGTGTTGATGCATATTTGACAGCTTATCAGCAAGTGAGAACGTTAACTCAAGATGAGCAAGCTTGTCTGCAGGTGTATTTGGCCATGGCTGCTTGTCGTTTCTGGTTCTTGCGGTTAAATGTGGCACGTTTGAACCGTTTGGAAGGGCGCGGTGGTGAAAATGTGTTCCAAAAAGATCCGAATCAGATGCGAAATATGTTACTCGACCGTCTGCAATCTGTTCAGCCAGTCGCATTGTAAAACGATAAACAATGTACCTGTCCTGAGTCATGCACTGGTTTCAATGTTTCATTGGGTTGATGATCTATTTTAGCATCATCAACCTTCTCACTTTCTTTATTTATGCCATCGATAAAAAAGCAGCCCAACACGGAAAGCAGCGGATTGCTGAACGTAGCTTGCACTTGCTTTCATTGAGTGGCGGTTGGTATGGCGCATGGGTTGCACAACAAAAATTACGACATAAAACACAAAAACAACCCTTTAGACGTATCTACTTTTGTACCATTTTAATGAATCTTCTCATAATTTTAATATTGATTTATGCATTGTGGAAGATGAGTTTCTAATACATCCATTTTAAATTTGCGAGAATAACAATGACAGACAACATGACCAACGAATCGAAAAAATCGCTGACACTTGTACTTTATATCCTTTATATTTGTGCCATTTTTACAGGTGGTATTCTGGCTATTATCGCATTAATTCTGAACTATATTAAGCGTTCTGATATGCAAGGCACGATTTATGCCAGTCATTTTACTTGGCAAATCCGTACATTTTGGTGGTATTTGATCTGGAATATTTTGGCCTTTTTACCATTTATTTTCTTATTCTTTACAGGTGATCGGCCTGACGTTTTTGCAGGTGTTGCGCTATCAACGACCGCATTTTTCTTTATTGTGATTGGTTTGGCTTGGATCTGGAATTTATATCGAGCGATACGTGGTTTGTTGGCATTAAATGAAAATCGACCGATGTATTATGATTGATGTACTATGATTAATGCATGATGCGTGGTGATTAAAAAAGGCGATATAGAATTTTCTATATCGCCTTTTTTGATTTTAATAATTTACAGTTGGTTGTCATCTAACAGGACTTGTGCTTCACGTAGGCTGAGTGTGCCTTCATAAATTGCTCGGCCTGTAATTGCGCCCAAAATACCGTGTTGTCCTTTCAAGTGACGAACATCGTCTAAATTGGTGACACCACCAGAAGCAATAATCGGTAAACCACAATGCTGAGCCAAATGAACAGTTTGTTCAACGTTGACACCCTGCATCATGCCATCACGGGCGATGTCGGTATACACAATGCTTGAAACGCCTGCATCTGCAAAACGTTTGGCTAAATCAGTGGCTTTAATATCCAGCACATTGGCCCAGCCATCGGTTGCAACATAACCCTCTTTGGCATCAATCCCGACAATGATATGACCTGCAAACTTTTTACAGGCTTCTTCCACAAATTCAGGTTCTTTGGCTGCTTTTGTACCAATAATGACAAACGATACGCCAGCATCTAAATAGTGTTCAATCGTTTCGAGTGAGCGGATACCGCCGCCAATCTGGATGGGTAATTCAGGATGTGCTTGCGCAATGGCTTCAACCACATTTTTATGAATAGGTGTACCTGCAAAAGCACCATTTAAATCGACCAAATGTAAACGACGAGCGCCTTCATTGACCCAATGTGTTGCAGTGGCAACAGGGTCATCGGAGAAGACCGTATCATCTTCCATACGACCTTGTTTGAGGCGAACACATTTTCCATCTTTAAGATCAATTGCAGGGATAATAAGCATGTTTTCATTCCTTGATGGGACAGAAAAATCAGAATTATGGCTATCTTAGCAAAGTATGACACATTCGCTAAGTGCTTGTTTGTGTGCGTTGATGAGAGGTCTTTCCTCACAAATTAATTTTAAATATCCCAATCTACAAAGTTTTTCAGCAGTTGTAACCCTGCAGTATGGCTTTTTTCAGGATGGAATTGTGTTGCAAACAAATTTTCTTTATGAATGGCGGTACAGAAATTGACGCCATAATCACAGGTTGCAGCCACAACGTGTTGATCTTCTGGTTCGACATAGTAGCTATGCACAAAATAAAAACGGCTGTCCTGTGCAATGTTATTCCACATTGGATGCTCAGGGTCGATTTGATGTACCTGATTCCAACCCATGTGCGGGACTTTTAAACCGTCCATTTTTGGAAAGTGTTTACCTGCACCTGCAAAAATATTTAAAGCATCAACACCGCCATTTTCTTCAGAGGTCGATAATAATGCTTGCATACCGACACAAATTGCCAAAACAGGTTTATTAAATGCAGCATGACGCACGACGTCATCAATTCCTGCTTCACGCATACCTTGCATGCAATCACGCATTGCCCCAACGCCAGGGAACACAATTTTGTCGGCCTGTGCAATTAATTTGGGGTCGTTGGTAACATCTACGGTTGCACCCACAAACTCCAATGCTTTCGCTGCAGAGTGTAAATTGCCCATACCATAATCAAGCAAAGCGATACGCGTCATTAGAGGCTCCCTTTGGTTGATGCAATCGTACCTGCAGCACGCGGATCTTGCTCACATGCCATACGTAATGCACGTGCAAAGGCTTTAAATGTACTTTCAATCTGGTGGTGGCTGTTTTTACCTTTCAGGTTGTCGATGTGTAGCGTCATTAAGGCATGGTTGACAAAGCCTTGGAAAAATTCTGAAAATAAATCGACATCAAATGTCCCAATACGGGCACGTGTAAATGGAATATCCATAAATAAGCCGGGACGACCAGAAATATCGACCACAACACGCGACAGTGATTCATCTAAAGGTGCATAGAAATGCCCATAGCGACGAATGCCTTTTTTATCACCAAGTGCTTGTGCAAAGGCCTGACCTAGGGTAATGCCACAATCTTCAACCGTGTGGTGATCGTCGATTTCCAAATCACCATCACAATGAATATCAATGTCAAACAGGCCATGACGCTTGATTTGATCAATCATATGGTCTAAAAAGGGAACTCCAGTATTTAACGTGCCTTGACCCGTACCGTCGAGATTCACTCGAACTCGAATTTTGGTTTCATTGGTATTTCTAACCACTTCACTGATACGTTGCGTCATGGACACATTCCTTAAAACGATAAATCTGGATGATATAAAAGCTATTACATTGGACACAGCATATTAATTGGCTCAGGAGGGTTAATCAATGCCTATTAGCATACATGCTTATACTTCTATTCTAGATGAAGATATACGCAATCAACTTGAGCGTTTATATAATAGTAGTCCTGAATTTACGAATGGACAAACTGCGGTTGTGCAACTTGAACAAGCGTTGTCACAGTATACCTTACTTTACACCGCAGAATTTAATACTCGTTTGATTGGTGCAATTTGGAGTACAGGGGCGGGTGAAGAGCGATTACTTCATAATATTGTGGTTCATCCTGCCAATCGTGGGCGTGGTGTGGCAGATCGGTTAATGGCTGAGGTTTGTCGTTTGGAAGAGTTGCAGCATGTACAGCATTTTCAGCCAGGCTGTGGCGCTATTCGTCATTACTTGAAGCGTCTAGGGAAACTTGCACATTAAAATGATGTGTGTGAGCATTAAAAATAAACAATTAGACAAAGTTTATGAATATTTGCTTGACCTGAAATTAATTACCGTGTTTAATACGCCCCATTGGCGCGATAGCTCAGTCGGTAGAGCAACGGATTGAAAATCCGTGTGTCCCCAGTTCGATCCTGGGTCCCGCCACCATATTCACATATTTGTGTTTTCAATCCCTGATCCCATCAGGGATTTTTTTTGTCTGTGTTATTGTTTAAACAATAGACATATGATTTTAAAACGATAATTTATGATTGACTCTTTTTTCAGGTTCAGGCTTAATACAGGCTATTGGCGCGATAGCTCAGTCGGTAGAGCAACGGATTGAAAATCCGTGTGTCCCCAGTTCGATCCTGGGTCCCGCCACCATATTCGAAAAACCCCCAAGCATTTTATGTTTGGGGGTTTTTTCTTGCAGCGATTTTTCTAGGCATATGAATAAAGTCTGCGTAAACATGACCAGCGTTGAAGCAAGAAGCAGTTTTCCATCCGATTATGCGCGGTGTTTTGTTAATTTCAGAGGCTTGAACTTTATAAAACTTGCGTAGCATAATAACGAATGCTTAACAACGTGTGATGAGCGAATAAAAATTTATAATAGTAAATGGTAATCATTATTATGTTTGTGGCACACTAGCACATTTCTGACAGACTAAAATTGATGGGACGCATTTTGTGAAGAAGACAAGTACGAAAAGCCTTGCGGAAATTTACAATACCGTGCCTGTCCCGCATCAAAATTCAAGTTTTTTACGAAAATTTTTAGCATTTTCTGGGCCAGGGGCATTGGTGGCTGTGGGCTACATGGATCCTGGCAACTGGATTACGTCTATTCAGGGTGGGGCACTGTATGGTTATTTACTACTTTCAGTGATTTTACTGTCCAGTTTAATTGCCATGATGCTACAAGCAATGTGTGGAAAATTAGGTATTGTCACAGGGATGGATCTGGCGCAAGCCACCCGTAAACTCAGTGGGAAACGCCTTGCTTTTTTACTTTGGGTGGTAACTGAGCTTGCCATTATGGCAACCGATATTGCAGAGGTCATTGGAACAGCAA
>JASGGM010000077.1:0-9973 GCA_047605045.1 Acinetobacter sp.
CCCGTATCAAATACCCATAATAATTTACCTGTGTTCACGTCATAACCACGAATGACACCTGAAGGTTCTTTCGTAGAATAGTTATCCGTTGTAGAACCAGCAATAATAATGGTTGTTCCTGTAATCACTGGTGGAGAAGTCGGGTTATAGCCACCTGGATATGGATATGGCATATCTTTTTGTAAGTCAACTTCGCCATTGGTACCAAAGTCCGTACAACGTTGACCATTATCAGCATTAATCGCCACTAAACGTCCATCATTCACAGGTAAAATAACTTTACGCGGACACTGTGTTGAAGAAGACTGTTTGTTTTGCAAGCTGGCAGCAAACTCTGTTGTATTGGCAGCGTCATAATAAGACACGCCACGACATGTTTGATGCTGGAAACTTGGATCTGATTTAAGCTTAGGGTCGAAACGCCATTTTTGTTTGCCTGTCGCAGGGTCAAGTGCAATCAGATACTGGTGGGCTGTACACAAGTACATGTTATTGCCCACTTTAATTGGTGTTACCTGATTGGTTGTTTCGCCTGAATCATTCGCAGTTTTAAAATCACCTGAACGGAAGGTCCAAGCAACTTTTAAATCTTTGACATTTTTATCATCAATCTGAGTAAGCGGAGAATAACGAACCCCACCTTGTGTACGCCCATAAGCTGGCCAATCTGCATCTGCAACACCTTCAACTGCTTGCGCTTTTTCAGGTTGCTTATTGGTGATTGTGCCATTGATTTCTTGCGGGTCGTTAAAAATAGAATAAATCAGAACCAAAATCGCCAGCACAAGCGTTCCACCTAATGCTGTGCGACTTTGTTTAACCGATTGAATACCGCGAGTCACTGCTGGAATAAGAAGCCACAATCCAACAATACCCAGAATATCTAAACGAGGTGCCAATGCCCAAAAATCAGTTCCAGCTTCCCACACGCCCCAAATGAGGGTACCTAGCGTCAGTACCGTATAAACCCAGATAGATGCAGCAGAACGACGGAACAATAAAACTGCAGATGCTAAAAGCGCAATCCCTGCAATCACGTAATAAAGTGACCCACCTAAGCTAGCGAGCCACAGACCACCACCCAGCAAAATCAAACCAATCACAGCAAGTAAAACTGCTGTAAAGGTTCTCATCCCTGAGCTTTGTATAGGTTTATTCATAAATATTCCTCTGTATTTTTTTAAATACTTACTAATAGAATCTCAGCATTTATACGATTAAACATGACAAATTCTAAATGTAAAAAAAACACATCACTACTTCATGACAAAGTTAAAGTTTGTTTGTATTTTGTACAAAAAACAACTTTGCTTAAAAACAGTGATGTGTTTAATCATACGTTATGTGAATTTTACCGTGAATTACCAAGAGCTACATTAAATAATTCTTAGAAAACGGTCATAAATTTAATACCACCCACCCAAGCATTCTTATCAGTATTCGCACCAATATTATGTACATACTGAACATTTGGACGAATCGTCAACCAATTGGTTGCATGGATACCATAATACAACTCGGTATTATATTCTTCGCCATAACCTTGCAGATTTTTATGTATGCGTGATGTCCCAAAAGCAATTTCATCTTGAGGGCGTGCATCAAATAAGCCCACATAACTTACAGCAATACTTTGTGTATTCGTAATGGCATTGGTTTTATCATCAAAGAAGTTAAAAGTTGCCCATGCCGTTAAACCACGATTAACATCACCTTTATGTGCAGTAAGTTGTTGCTTTAAGGTAATCCAAGCACCTTGACGATGGTCTGTAGACGCCAAAGTATTTCCTGCTGAATCTATTTTATTGGAATCCGCTGTGCTATAGAAATATCCAACGCGGTATTCACCTGGTAATGCCTGTGGCGTCAGTTTTGGTTGCCATACCAATTCAACAGGAATGACCGCACCATCTGAACCATCTGTACTTAAATTAAAACCTTTGCTACGGCGTAAGTTCTCATCATTATGTTCATATGCACCAACTTGTGCATATAAATCAGGCTGAATATTGTACTTAACGCGCGCGCCCCACTGGCTTACAGGCCAATTGTACCATTGGTCACCCGACCAGTTCCCCATTTGAGAACCACAAAGCGCCAAGTTTTGGAAATCGCATGCAAAACTATTAAAGTCAGCACTTAAGCCCATTCGGCCTGCTTTTACATCCAATTTTTCATCAAAGAATTTTTTCTTAATCCAGAATTCTGTTAAACGCCAAGTTTGTCCACGTCCCCAAACTTCTTGAGTCGAACTAATTTGTCCATTTAAAGCATCTGACGTATTACTTAAACTACGACCATGACGCTCAGTCACAGTCACTTGTGCTTCAGTATCTTGCCAACCAAGAATTTTTTCTAAATCGAAATGAGCCCCTAATGCAAACTGACCTGCGTATTCAGTACCATGGCTTGAAGACTGATTCGAATCCAATACGTTCGCTAATTCACCAGTATAACCGAAAGAAAAATCATAGCCTTTTTCTTTTAATGCTGTACGTGTTCCATTCCAGTCACCAAGCATATATGGGCTGTCTACATCGAACGCATTTGCTGCAAAAGTTTGGTTTGCCATCGCCACAGCGATTGCACAAAAAGACAATTTTGAAATCAAAGAAAATTTACCCACAACGAAAATCCTTTATTGTTCGTTAAGCTGCGTAGAATACTATTGTTTTTGTAAAAAAGGTCTACAATTTTGTTAATTCCAAATTTGTATGAAAACTTTCTAATCACTTTACATATTGAATAAACATTTTATTCAATCTCTTTTTTAGAAATTTAATTTTATAAGATTCAGCATGTAACAGCATTCAGAAATCATGAGATACCTTTGAAAATGAGGATGATAAAGCAGAGATGTCATCCTTTTAAATACGTTCTAACATCCAATGAAATATCAGTTTTTTAAAACATCTTCTTAGACAATGTCATATTTCGCCATATTCGTGGGAGAGACTAACATTTAAGATGTTTATTGATTTAATTTTTCCCTTTACAATCAACGTGTACTCTATTTCATTTAGGTCAATTATCTGTGAATCTGAAAGCAATTGAAGGCATCAATGTCAGCCGTGACACCATTAGCATTCATTTTGTCAACGCTGCATTAACGGGTGTAAAAAGAAAGGGCTTAGATGTTGAAACTCTGCTTTCACATGTAGGGATCGAAGCTGAACTTTTAAAACAAACCAAAGCTCGGGTATCGCCTGAACAATATACTCGTTTCATCCAGATGTTATGGATGGTCACCCAAGATGAACACGCGGGATTCTCCAAAGAACCGCGGCGTTTGGGTAGTTTTGCAATGATGTGCCAACTCATTATTCATGCAAAAACCTTGGGGCAAGCACTAGAGCTTTCAGAACAATTCTACAAACTTTTTGGGGATGACTGGTTTATTTCACTTGAAAGAGATAAACATGAAGCACGTCTTGTTCCACTGATACCCAAATCATTAGACCCAGATCACTTTATGACCGAAAGTATGCTGATGATTTGGCATGGACTTGCATCTTGGTTAATCGATCGTAGAATTTCCCTAGAGCGTGTGAACTTTGATTATCCTCGTCCTGAGCAAGCGGATGAATACGATGCCTTATTCTTTGCACCCTTGATGCAGTTTGATACACCCCGTACCGAAATCACCTTTGCAGCTGATTATTTAGATTTACCTATTCGTCAAAATGAAGAAACGCTAGAGGAATTTCTAAAAGCTGCACCTGCACAATTATTGGTGAAATTCAAAAATACCAATTCCCTCACCTCTCGTATTCGTGATGTATTGAAAAGCCATATCGGTGAAGAAATGCCAACACTAAACGATGTTGCATCAATGTTGTATTTATCGCCGCAGACCTTACGTCGTCGTTTAGCATCTGAAGGTAAAAGTTATCAGGGTGTTAAAGATGCCCTACGCCGTGATGCCGCAATTCATTTACTGTTACAGCCAAGTTTAACGCTGGAAGATGTCGCACAACAGGTTGGTTTTAGTGAAACCAGTACATTCCATCGCGCTTTCAAAAAATGGACTGGTGTAACGCCTGGGCTATATCGCCAATTACACGGTTCACTATAATTTATTAGAACGTATAAAAAACCCGAATTAAAAAATTCGGGTTTTTCTTTGCCACGCATTCAGGTTTGATTAGCAACGCTCTCCAAGATTTTTTTCATCTACCATCTCATTTTGTAATAAACGCTGTAGGCTTTGCTGTTGAATACCATACATACGCTTTAAGGCTTCAATTTTCTGCATAATCTGGGCGTCAGGCACATCTAGCTGCTGTTTCTTAATAGCCAAGATCATTTTATTTTTACTGGTATGTTCCGTCGAAATAAATTCAAATACTTTCGTTTCATACCCATGTGCATTCAGCAACAAAGCTCTTAATGTATCTGTCAGCATCTCAGCTTGCTGTGCCTGATAAACACCATATTGCAACATTGGTTTTAAAATTTCTGGGCTTTTCAACTGAGGACGCAACTCCTTGTGGCAACATGGCGCGCACATAATCATAGAAGCATTTAAGCGAATACCACAATGAATAGCAAAATCTGTCGCAATATCACACGCGTGTAAGGCAACCATGACATCTAAATGTTCAGGTTGATAACTTCGTACATCTCCCTGAAAAAAATCCAATGCCTGAAACTGATTCTTGTTCGCCACATTTTGACAAAATTCAACTAAGTTATCGCGCAACTCCACTCCCGTCATATGGGGGTGTTTACCTGACTGCTGTAAATAGTCATACATTGCAAAGGTTAAATAACCTTTGCCTGAGCCGAAATCGACCACATGTAATGCCCGATCCTGTACATCTATGTGTTGTACAGAATTCGAGAATATTTCGATGAATTTATTAATTTGCTTCCATTTTTTTGCCATCGATGGAATGACTTTATGCTGATGATCGGTAATGCCCAAATCTTGTAAATAGTGCTGTTGCTGATCAAGCAAACGTTGCTTCTCTCGATTATGTTGAGCTGATTCAACAGATGTCTTTTGATGCTTGGACTGAGTCAAAATATGTTTTTTCTTGTTTTTTTTCAATTGTATTTCAACACCATCAACAAATAAGTTTGCTTGTTTACAATGTGCAAGTAACTCAGAAACCGTCTCTAAAGTGTCGTCCAACGCATAATTTTTTGTGACATCTTGCGTTTTATAATGATACAAGGCACTCAACTTTTGCTGTTGTTGCAGTTCTATAGGTCGTAACGTAATTTTCAGTAATTCAGGCAGTTCACCCTCATATTGGCTTAAAATTACACGCTGTAGCGTCTGATCAATTAACGCCTGTTTTAGCCGAGAGAGCCATTGTTGTTCCTGCACGGAGCCTAAATCTTGTAGCGACATTTTCACAACCTGTATCAATTTACAATTCAATTGTAATAGTTCTTACTTTAAAAGCAAAATTGAATTAATATACAAGTGTATTTTTAATAAATCAGAGTTAAATGAGCACTTCTATCCCACTTAATGATCTACAAGATTATGACCCATTGGAAGAAAAACTGAATGTGTGGACACATGGTATCGGTGCGGTTGTCGCGGTATTCGCAGGGATTGTACTGTTATATCAAAGCAGTTCACTGAGTATTGGCTTATGGCTTGGCGTATTGGTTTATGTACTGAGTCTAATTTTGATGTTATCAAGTTCAACTTTATATCATCAGGCCAAAACACAAAGTAAGCGACATTGGTTCAAAAAATTAGATCATATTGCTATTTATTATTTAATTGCAGGAACCTATACCCCTTTCCTCAGCATTAACATTCCCACTGCCAAAGCACACTATCTTTTAATCGCACTGTGGGTCATTGCAATCATTGGCACAGTTTTCAAATTGGGATTAGCACATCGTTTCCAAAAAATATCGTTGCTTGCCTATTTATTGATGGGTTGGTTTGCCGTACTTATGTTTGATGATATGCAACATTACCTGAAGCCCGAGTGCTTAAAATTGTTGGTAATTGGTGGGCTGGCTTATACTATAGGTGCATTGTTTTATGCGCTAAAAAAGATAAGATTTACGCATGTTATCTGGCATATTTTTGTATTGATCGGTGCAGGATCACACTTCCTCGCTGTGTATCTTTACGCAATCCACTAACCGCACTTCACAACAGCAATCCTGTGTGACTGCAATGTGGTTTAGCGCCATGTAGGTTATATCGTTTTAACCTTTTTCGATATAACTACATGACACCGTGTTAAACACATATTGGTTTATACTCAAGGATTGACGCATGACAACATCAACACCAGATCTTGCTTTGGCAACACCAGCCACCCCTCAAAATTCCAAAACGCGTGTGTTGTTTGCCAGCTTAGTCGGTACAACCATCGAATTTTTTGACTTTTATATTTACGCCACTGCCGCCGTTATTGTATTTCCCCACTTATTTTTTCCATCTGGCAATGGCAGTGTCGCCATGATCCAATCACTGGCAACTTTTGCAATTGCCTTTATTGCCCGTCCAATCGGTGCAGCACTCTTTGGTCATCTAGGCGATCGCATCGGACGAAAAGCAACGCTTGTTGCAGCATTATTGACCATGGGCATATCGACAGTTGCCATTGGTTTATTGCCAAGCTATGCCCAAATTGGTCTTGCTGCACCGTTATTATTGGCCTTATGTCGTTTAGGACAAGGACTTGGTCTAGGAGGTGAATGGAGTGGTGCTGTACTTTTAGCAACAGAAAATGCGCCTGAAGGCAAACGCGCATGGTATGGCATGTTCCCCCAGCTTGGCGCACCATTGGGTTTTATTCTAGCGACAGGTTCATTCTTATTATTGGGCGCTATTATGTCTAATGATGCATTCTTACAATGGGGATGGCGTATTCCATTCATTGCAAGTGCCGCTTTAGTCATTGTTGGGTTATATATTCGATTGAAATTGCATGAAACACCTGCATTTCAACGTGTATTGGACAAACAAAAAGAGGTCAATATTCCTGTTAAAGATGTATTTAGCAAACACTTAAAAACCTTAATTTTAGGCACCATTGCCGCAATTTGTACGTTTGTGGTTTTTTATCTCACTACGGTATTTGCACTAAACTGGGGAACAAACAAGCTTGGCTACGCCCGTGGTGATTTCTTGGAAATGCAATTGTTTGCCACTTTGTGTTTTGCTGGTACGATTCCCTTATCTGCAATACTTGCTGAAAAATTTGGCCGCAAAAAAACCTCAATTGTTGTCTGTTTAACGGCTGCAATTTTTGGAATATTTTTTTCCACATTATTAGAATCTGGCAGTCTGTTCGGCGTATTTATCTTCCTATGCCTTGGTTTGGGTATCATGGGACTCACCTATGGGCCTATCGGAACCGTACTCTCAGAACAGTTCCCAACCTCGGTACGTTATACAGGTTCCGCACTCACCTTCAATTTGGCTGGTATCTTTGGGGCTTCATTTGCACCACTCATCGCGACTAAACTGGCTGAGAACTATGGACTCGCTGCCGTGGGTTATTATCTATCTACAGCCGCACTGCTTTCTCTTATTGCCTTTCTTTGTATTCGTGAAACGAAGAACGAGGATGTAAACAGTCAAATCTAATAAAAATAGTCATAAAAAAACCAGCAAAAATGCTGGTTTTTTTATGACTGCCAATTAAAGGCCAATTAATAATGCCCTTGCAGCCTCATTCATTAACACCTCAATAATGTAGAGTGCTAAAAATGCCAAAATCGGTGAAAGGTCAATCATCCCCATATTCGGTAATAACCGTCGAAATGGCGCAAGCAAAGGTTCTGCCAATTCTTGTACCACTTCAATATAAGGTGAACGAGATTGGGTAAACATCACCACCCAACTTAAAATAATGGTTGCAAAAATCAGATAACGACAAATCTTGATCAGTGCCTGTATCATCGTAACGAAAGTAAAAATTACCAAATAAAGTGCACTACTGGGTGGATTTCCCGCCAAATACATTTCACCAAAATTACGTAATAAACACAGAATAACCAATAAAATTAATGCTGCAAGATTAAAACGACCTTTGGCAAAGGTGGGGAAAATTCGCCCAAATATATCCACAATTTTTGTGGACTTCATTGTGGATAAAACGACTGGATTGTATGGACTGACTGCTGCAAGCTGCATAAGGAACCGAAAAAACACCAACAAAATTGCAACATTCATCAAAATACTAAAAATTAGCGCAGAACTTGCACCCATATGCTTATATCCCCTAACTTTTTAATTACTTGATGCTATCGCTCAATTCTTGAGCCAATTCTTGACTGCGTTTTTGTGCAGCCGCTAAAGCAGATTGAATATTCTGTGAAACTTGAGCACGATCAAACACGTCTAATGCAGCTTGCGTTGTACCATTCGGTGAAGTTACATTTTTACGTAACTCCGAAGGTGAACGATCACTACTAATCGCCATTTGTGCAGCGCCTAGCGCTGTTTGTAACGTGAGTGTTGTTGCTGTTTTTTCATCTAGGCCTAGATTCTTACCTGCACGAATCATGCTTTCCATCAAATAAAAAAAGTAAGCAGGACCTGAACCTGAAACTGCGGTAACCGCATCAATCTGTGTTTCACGCTCCACCCATAACCCTAAACCAGTTGCCGCCATAATTTGCGTGGTTAATTGACGATCTTTTTCATCAACATTCTCAGCAGCATACATGCCATGTGCACCTGTTTGAACCAATGCTGGCGTATTTGGCATCACACGGACAACTCTTGAACTGCCTGATAACCGCTGAATAAGATCAACTGTAATTCCTGCTGCAATAGAGATGATCAATTTTTCCTGTAGTTGCCCATGCAATTGTTTTAAAACATGCGCCATCATTTGTGGTTTCACTGCAAGAACAACGATATCGGCATTTTTTACCGCTTCAGAATTGTCTGCAAAGACCTCAATATTTTTTTCGCGCAAAATATTTCGTGTTTTTTCTGAAGGTGCAGACACACGAATCTGCTGCTGTGGAAAACCACGAGAAATTAGGCCGCCGATTAAAGCTTGTGCCATATTCCCACCACCAACAAAACTAATAGTGTAATTTAAAGCAACATTCATGCTCACGCTCGTCAATGTTTTATGGCTCAAAGGATTAACTCTGGCAACCAACCATCTAACTGACAGTATGATGATTGCGCTAACCAAAATCCCTGAGGTGTAAATACGCCTAGAATAACATTATCTTTCGACAAAATTTGTACTTGATGTCTTAACCAAGGAAAAATATGTGCATCCTGAATTAATTTTTTCAAAGGTCGATGCCCGATACGTCCCCATAAATGAACACTTTCTCCACCTTGACGTTGGGTGATTGTCAAGGAAGTGTCCAGTAAATCGTAAGATAGCCCCATCGATTGCGACTTCATTGACTTCAATTGGTAGTATCCCGATGCAACATGTAGATGTTGTGAAATTTGCAATCGAATGCTCAATGGCGAAACAATATGTCTTGTCTTTTGATCTAAATATTCTTCCGCAGACAATCGATACAATATATTCTGGAAACGGACATAGTAATAAGGTTGACTATATAAGACAGATTGCGCATCAGATTTTGCATGAATCACTTCATTCAATAGACGTTGTACAAGATCTAAACTTGGGCGATAAACCAACTCGCCTTTCATCCAGTAAGACAACAATTGTCTTTGACGTGCAGCTGTAAGCTTAGATAATACCCTTAAATCAAGCTGTCGTTGATCACCACAAGATTGTAAATCTGCCAGTACAACTTGCTGTAATATTTCATCTGCATCTTGCATCAATAAAGCATGACGACTCAATGCTTGCTGCATTTTAGGAAAGCGTTGCTGCAATATTGGCCATAACGCTGAACGACACCAATTGCGATCATAATGCACATCATCATTGGATGGATCATGAACATATTGGATTTGAAGTTGCGTCACCCATTGTTGAATGGATTCTTTAGACAAATTTAAAAAAGGACGCCAAATGTTCAAACCATTGCGTTGATC
>JASGGM010000078.1:0-9874 GCA_047605045.1 Acinetobacter sp.
GTAACGGCGGTTATCTACGTGTTCTTAAAGCGGGCTTCCGTGCTGGTGATGCAGCACCGATGGCTTACGTTGAGCTAGTAGATCGTGAAGTGAAAACTTCAGCTGAATAATTTAAAAATTATTCCTAAAAGGTCGGTTTTTACCGACCTTTTTTAATGCCTGAATTTTAGAACTTTGGTTTTTTCTATTGCACTTATTTACGCGTATTTTGCTAAAATATTTGCAAGTAATATTTTAGGGATATAATAATGTCGGATGAGTTAACACTAGAAGAACGCAAGGTCATTTACCGTGCCAGACGTGGATTAAAAGAAATTGATGTTTATTTTGATCCATATGTTAAAAAGTATTATTTGCAGGCCGATGCTGTAGAAAAAGATTTATTTGCTGAATTGGTTGATCAGGAAGATCCTGATTTACTTGATTGGTTTATGGAGGTTAGTGAACCACCAAAACCTGAGTTAAAACAGCTTATTGCCAAGTTAAAGCATTATGTCCATCAGTAATCTGCTATTTCAGCCAAAGCCAAGCAAGATTGTTTGGCTTTTTCAGCTCGTTTTCTTGGTTGCTTTAGGTATCATATTTTGGCATTTACTGTCATTGTGGCTGAGTTTATTTTTATTGTTTATTGCTATCTTATTGCTTATTCGATTTAACCAACAGATCGAGGTGGTAGACCTAGCATATTTAGATAATGAACATTGGACAATGCAATGTCATTCAAGTGAAAAAATTCATCATCTTGAATTAATGCAGGTGATTGATCATCAGTTGTATATTGTACTGTATTGGCAAAATGGTCAGTATAAATCTACTGTGATTTGGAAAGATCAATTAGATCTATTGCATTGGAAGCAATTAAAGGTTTTAGCAAAACTACATAGACCAACATCAGTATAATCGTTTAAGCATTTATTTTAGGCTTTTTTTGGGCGGAATTGAATTACACCAACTTCATCAACAACGGGGGGTGTGAGCTGCTGAATATCTTCTTTTGTCGGACGATTCTCACTGTGGCCACATTCGATACATTCAATCCACTCACTTTCATTTGTCGTCAGCATGACAATACGATCTAAAGCATCGCATTTGGGGCATTTTACGCCTGCGATAAATCTTTTTTTCATGTTGGATGTTTCTCCAAAGTATTCAAAATGAGGTTTTAAATCATCAATATGACTATGATGATTTAAAACCCATGAGTTGAGTTTAAGCCTTTTTATGCTTCTGTCCAACCTTGATGGCGTAATAGCGCATCAATTTCTGGCTCACGTCCCCTAAAATTTACAAATGCTTCCAGTGCTGGATTTTGTCCTCCAACAGCAAGTATAGCTTGTCGGAATTGCTGGCCTGTGGCGATGTTAAAAATTCCTTCTTTCTCAAAACGATCAAAAGCATCGCTTGCTAAGACTTCTGCCCATTTATACGAGTAATATCCTGCTGAATATCCACCTGCAAAAATGTGGCTGAAACTATGTTGGAAACGATTATAGGCAACGCTTGGAACAACTGCATATTGTTCACGAATTTCATCTAGTATATTTTGAATCTTTGTCGCATTTGGTGCAGGTGTCTGTTTGTGGACTTGTATGTCAAACAGTGCAAATTCAACCTGACGTAAGGTTTGCATTCCGGATTGGAAGAAACGAGCTTTTAACAAAGCATCCAGAAGCGCTTTAGGAAGCGTTTCTTGCGTGTCTACATGAGCAGTCAGTACATCTAAACTTTCTTTGTCCCATGCCCAAAACTCCATAAATTGGCTTGGCAGCTCTACGGCATCCCATGCAACGCCATGTGTGCCTGCTACCGAGATGTTGTCAACCTCGGTCAGTAGATGATGTAAACCATGACCAAATTCATGGAATAGCGTGATAACTTCATCATGTGTGAGTAATGCAGGTCGATTAGCGACTGGTGGGGTGAAATTGCAAACAAGGTAGCAGATTGGTTTTTGTAGACCATCGGTAGTTTGCATACGGGAACGGAAACCATTCATCCATGCACCGCCACGTTTACCATTTCGTGCATATAAATCAAGATAAAAACCACCTAAGGTTTTCCCTTGATCTTGAATTTCATAATAATGTACATCGGGATGCCATACAGTGGCTTGATGTTCAACAACATCGATGCCGTATAGGCGTTGTACGATTTGGAATAATCCTTGAATGACTTTCGGTGCTGGGAAATACGGTTTTAAAGCTTCTTGAGAAAGATTAAATTTTTGCTGTTTTAGCTTCTCTGAATAATATGTAGTATCCCAAGGCTGTAATGTGGTAATGCCATCTTGTTGTGCGATTGCTTTAAGTTCTGCAATTTCCTCAAGGGCAGGTTGGCGAGCGTGTTCGGCAAGATTAACAAGAAAGTCATGAACAGTATTTACATTCGGTGCCATTTTACTGGACAATGAATAATCTGCGTAATGTTCAAAGCCAAGCAGTTGGGCTATTTCTTGACGCAAGACCAGAATCTCTTGCATCACTGCCGTGTTATCAAAATCTGTCTGTTCCGACTGATCGGATGCACGAGTGACATAGGCTTTATAAAGATCTTCACGTAAAGCTCGGTCATTGGCATATGTCATAATTGCCAAATAGGATGGAAAATCTAAAGTCGCTACAGGATGAGGTTGTTCACGTTGCTGTCCATATTGTTTTAATAGCGCGATACTACTTTCAGGTAAACCTTTGAGTTGCTCATCATTCAGGATTTTAAAATAGGCTTGTGTTGCATCCAGAACATGATTGGAGAAATCTGATGACAATTTTGAGAGTTGTGCTGAAATTTCTGCATAGCGTTTTTTTGAGTCTCCCTCAAGGGCCACGCCAGATAGTTTAAAATCTCTTAACGCGAGTTGAATCGCACTTTGTTTCGCTTTTGATAGTTGTGAAAACTCAACTCGATCATGCAAATTCTGATAGGTTTGGAACAACACCGTATGTTGTCCCAGTAGCGTATAGTATTCGCTCAAAGTAGGAAGAAGTGATTGGAATAATTCACGTGTCTCAGTATTGTTCATCACTGCATTTAGATGAGACAAGATTCCCCATGATTCGTTCATTTGATTTTCGAGAGAATCGATGGTGTCCAGAATAGCCAGCTGCTCCTGCAATTCTGTTGGTACGGCAGTTAAATCTGCCAAAAATTGTTGCCCCCGCTGAATTATGGATTCAATTTGTTGTTTTAACACATTGAGTTTAATTTGATCAAAATCTGGCGTTGGGAGTGTCGCTGGCTGTAATTTGGTCATTGTCTGATCTTCACTCATTTCGATTACATTGTATTGTATAGATGTAAGACTGATCGAGAGAAAAATCAAGGTCAGGCAGAAAAAAAGAGAGCCGAGGCTCTCTTTTTTAGTCTATTTTTGCTTTCGCATTCGATTTTTTCTTTTTGGTCTTCTTCTTGGTTTTTTCTTTTTTTGGCGCTTCTTTGACTGCTTTTTTAACTGGTTTTTTACGATAAGAGCTCGGATTCGCGGACTTGTCCTTTTTCTTACGTTCCGTCTTAGGCTTATCTTCTTGCGACGTTGCGGTTGTAGGGGTTGTATTGGTCTTGAATACTTCTTCTTTCGCAGCGGTTTTATTTATACGAGGTGCACGACTACGAATCGTTCGTCCAGCGTGTGTTACTTGTTGCAATAACTCGAAATCAATTTTACGTTCAGCCAGATTTACGCCAGCAACTTTAATCTTAACTTCATCGCCTAAACCAAAGATTTGTCCACGATTTTGCCCAAGTAAAGATTGACTAGCCGTATCATACACAAAGAAGTCATCGCCCAACTGGCTGATGTGAATCATGCCATCTACATATAAATCTTTCAGTGTTACAAACAGGCCAAATTCAGTCACTGCACTGACTACACCAATGAATTCGTCACCTAAGTGTTGTTGCATATAATGGCATTTTAACCAAGTGGTCACACTACGAGAGGCCTCATCGGCGCGACGTTCCGTTTGAGAGAAATGTTCGCCTGCATCGTCTAAGGCTGCACCATTAATAGGATAAGGTTTCTGTGTTAAATGTGCTTTCAATGCCCGATGCAATAAAAGATCAGGATAACGGCGAATTGGTGAAGTAAAGTGCGTATAGGCATCATAGGCCAAACCAAAATGACCTGAATTTTTGGCGCCATAATAAGCTTGCATCATGGAGCGTAACAGGACAGCATGAATACTTGGTGCATCAATACGGTCTTTGGTTGCTTCAATCACTTTCTGATAATCAGCTTGTGTTGGTTGATCTGGAAATGGCAAACCTAATAGTTTGACGAAATCTTTAACCTTCTGAATACGTGAAAATTCAGGCGCTTCATGCACACGATACAACATTGGAATATCATTCTTTAATGCATATTCTGCTGCGGCTACGTTGGCAAGTAACATACACTCTTCAATGAGCTTATGTGCGTCATTACGTGTTCGTGGCAAAATTTCCTTAATACCGCCCAATTCATCAAATGTCATGTATGTTTCGACAGTTTCAAACTCCATTGCATGGCGTTTTGCACGTAACGTTTTCAAGGTTTGATACAACTGGAATAATGTATTAATGGATTTGCGTACATCACGATCTTCAGGAATTGCCTGAGAATCACCCTGAAGATATTCACCGACCTGTGTATAGGTTAAGCGCGCTTTAGAATGCATGACCGCTGGGTAGAAGGTGTAATTGGTGACTCGACCTGCACGAGAAAGTGTTAAATCACACACCATACAAAGGCGATCGACATGTGGATTAAGCGAGCAAAGACCATTTGACAATGCTTCCGGTAGCATCGGCAATACAAAATGTGGAAAATAGACCGATGTCCCCCGATCTTGAGCTTCATCGTCAAGGGGTTTGCCAGTACGCACATAATGGCTCACATCGGCAATTGCCACGACAACACGATAGCCACCGCCCGCACGTTTCTCAGCATAAACAGCATCATCGAAATCACGCGCATCTTCACCATCAATGGTGACCAGAGCCAATTCACGCAAATCTACACGGTCTTTACGGTCTCGTGCAGATGGTGCTTTAAAACTTTCAGCGTCTTTAATGACGTCTTCTGGAAATTCATAAGGCAGGCCATATTCCAAAATGGTTTGTGGAATAATGATCTCTGTATCTGCCTGATCTGCCATAGATTGCACAATATGACCCGTTGCAAATTCTTCACGCGTTGGGTAATCATCAATTGCCACACGCAAGGTATCATTTACTTTTGCCTGAGCATGTTCAATCAGTTCTTTTTCTAAGGTAATGGGTTGATGTGCATTGGGTAGGGCGGGTTGAATAAAAAATTCGCCTTCATGTTCAGCCAATTTTCCAATCACTTGTTTCACACGATGTTGTACAACTTCGCTGATAAATCCCCATGCTTTACCTTTACGATCGACTGAGGTCTGACGAACTTTGACACGATCACCATTGAAAACCAAACGCAATTCGCGCTCAGGCAATAACAAATCATTTTGACCATCAATATGTGCTGAACCTAAACCTTTAGAATTGATATAAACAGTGGCTTCATAAGTAGGCTGATCGACCATTAACTGGAATTTCAAACCATCTTTAGCCAATTGCCCATCACGGACCATTGCACTTAAGCGATGACTCAAGGCTTCAATACTTTTCTGATCTTGCAAATTGAAAATATCGACCAATTCCGCATGTGATAACGGCGATTGTTTTTGTTCTAGTGTAGTCTGAATTAAAGTACGACTTGGGATAGGATTGTCATAGCGTTCGGCTTCCGCTTTGGCTTCAGGATCGACCCAGTTTTTGATCATAGAGATAGGCTTCTTGTTCGCAGATAGGATTAGCATAAGTCATACAGCGATAGACTGCACGAAAATCATTGCAATAATGTGTTTGTTGCTTTCCATCTTAGGTGAAAGAGGGAGATACAAGTTCATATATTATCAATACTTTGCTCTAAAAAAGGCATAAAACAGCTAAAAATGCTTAAAAAATAGATGAACGAATCAAAAAAAGCGAAAAAATAACAATGATGACTTGCTGAAAGTCACTTTAATTTGTATTATGGCGACCTGTTACGGTGAGATGGGTGAGTGGCTGAAACCACATCCCTGCTAAGGATGCATACGGGCAACTGTATCGAGGGTTCGAATCCCTCTCTCACCGCCACTTTACTTACGCGCTCATAGCTCAGCTGGATAGAGCACTTGGCTACGAACTAAGGGGTCGGGAGTTCGAATCTCTCTGAGCGCACCAAGTAAATCAGGTAGAAGTAACAGCAAGTCTCTTTATCGATGACTTGAAAGTGACAGTAATGTCAGCCAGTAATCTGGTCAAATTAAGTTAAATGCGCTCATAGCTCAGCTGGATAGAGCACTTGGCTACGAACTAAGGGGTCGGGAGTTCGAATCTCTCTGAGCGCACCAACTTAAACTGCAATAATTAAATTGCAATAAAAAATTAAACCGCTGATCAAGCGGTTTTTTTGTGCCTGTTTATTTTAACTCATGGTATGTATGCAATAGTTTTTCAGACTTACACATGAAGTGTTCCTTTTTGTTGTTGAGCGTGATGTATAATCGTTATGCGATTGAACACATATTTAAAAATAAGGCTTTGCAAATTCTAAAAAATGCGTATAATGCGCTCCATCAAGTAAGTATGCGCTCATAGCTCAGCTGGATAGAGCACTTGGCTACGAACTAAGGGGTCGGGAGTTCGAATCTCTCTGAGCGCACCAACTTGAATATGAAGACTGATACAGTCAACTGAAAAACCGCATATTGAATAATGATGCGGTTTTTTTGTTTTTAGACAATTTAACAATAAATCATGATTAAAGTAACAATTCACTGATTCGCCAATTGATGTATCTTCATTTCAAAGTCAATGTAATTATGCTCTAATAGCATAGAATTAAAATTAATTTTGTTTTTTAACTATGACGAATCAAAAGCCTGTTTTATCACTACGTTATTCCTTAACACTTGAAGAATCCCAAGACGGTTTTTCTCTCGCGACGTTTGGAAAGAAACAAGTTACCCGTTTTTTGACGCCTATTATTAGTGTGTTGGTCATCATCTATGGCTTTTATCTTGGCGTTTCAGGTGTTGGAATTTATTATGTCGGATTAGGTGCTTTTTTTCTTTTGTTGCAATTGGGGATGCGCTATTGGTTGCTTCCCATGTTGTTTAAACGCCAATTTATCAAATTTCAATTGGGTAAAAGCCAGCAGGGCATAGATTTGCACCAACAGCATTTTGATGTTTTTGCGCATGGGCATTTGCAAAGTTATCCCTATAGTGAAGTCCAGCATTTTGCTGAAGGCAAGCTCAGCTATGTGTTGGAATTAAAAACACGTAATGTATTGATTGTACCTAAACGTGCATTTGCTGATACCGATGCACAGCGTTTATTCGTTAATAGTTTTAAGAAGTAATTCATTGAACAGATTGTAAATACAGAGGAAGTGTTATGAGTCATCGTCCATCAAAAATTATATGTGTCGGTCGTAGTTATTCAGATCATGCGAAAGAACTGGGCAATGCTGTACCAGATCGCCCAGTCTTATTTATTAAACCGCCCAGTACATTAATTGGTCTCAATGATGGCATTTCATGGAATACTGCTTTAGGCAGCTGTCATTATGAATGTGAATTAACGTTACGGATTGATCAAACACTGAAAGATGAAACAGACCCAGTCAAAGCACTGCAAGCGATTGGCGCTGTCACTTTGGGATTAGATTTAACTCTACGTGATTTGCAAACGGAATTAAAGAATAAAGGCGAGCCTTGGGAGCGTGCGAAATCATTTGATGGCGCATGTGTACTGAGTTCATGGATTGATCCATCTGAAATTGCAGATTGGAAACATGCTTTATATACCTTTGAAGTGAATGGTGAAGTACGCCAACAAGGCGATACAGCGTATTTACTTTTCCCAATCGCGGAAATGTTATGCAATATGAGCCAAGCTTTTACCATTGAAGCAGGTGATGTCGTCATGACAGGGACACCAGCAGGTGTTGGTGCATTAAAGGCAGGTGATCAACTAAGCTTAACCTTAAAAGGAAAATCGCAAGATTTTGTTTGGACAACGTTTGTAAAATCTGAAGTCTAAGAATGATAGACCCATATGATATGGGTCTGGTGTTACGCTAATCAAGGACAACAATCTGTCCATTGAATTGCATACCCCGCCAGTGAGATGTCTTTTGTCTTACTGGCGTTTTTTCACTTTGTATGGTGGGTATTGGATTCAATTTCTATCGCCTCTATATCAGATGGTACCGTATAGCTTAAAGCTTGTAGACTTTTGCTTTGCGTTGCACATTTTTCAGATTTATCTTCAAAAAGTTCAGACAATGGTAAAGAAAGATGTTCTTTTAGATAATGATCGGCTTCAATAATGTGTGGTGCAAGATATTGAATCCATTCATCATCGCGATGAATATTTTCAATGTCTTTGCGTAATGGCATGGTAAACGGAAGGGTGCTGTAGAAAGTCCAGAAATCAATATCCGCTAAGTTGCGGCATAAAACGTATTCGTCATTTTCGGTGCGTTTAATAATATTTTGTTTTTCCAAAATCTCAACATAGCCTGGCCAGCGTCCAACTTCTCCACGACCAAGAATTTTCAGTCCTTCTTTGTCGCTGACAGTTCCTCCCACTTTTTGCTTATTATAAAAAAGTTCCAAAATATCCAGTAACATGATCACAGGATGGCGTTTTTGAATATTATCGGTTGAAAACGAGGTCAGTGCAAAGCTCAGTTCAACGCCAACCAATACAATATTCCAAGATAAATGAATCCATAACAAGAAAATAGGGATTGCGGCAAATGCACCATAAATCAGTTCATAACTGGTAAAGTTGGACATGATGTAGCCGAAAAAACTTTTCAGTAATTGAAAGACCGTGCCACTAAAAATACCTGCAATTAATGCAGATTTCATGGGGATTGATCGATTGGGAATGGTCCAATATAAAATAAAAAAACCAAGAATAATAAGTATGTAAGATAGTAAACCTAAAAATATAGCACCATCTAGTTCGTAACCAACAAAGTTGTTACTGAGGATATTCATGGAAGCAACAGTCGATGAAATGACAAAGGCACTACCCAGTAAAATAGGCCCCAGTGACAAAATGGTCCAATAACGCATAAAACCAACAATGCCGCTGCGTTGTTGTTTCACACGCCAAATATAGTTAAAAACATTCTCAATACTGGTTAGCATCATTACAGAGGTGACAAATAAAAATAAAATACCAATAATCGTAAGGTTGCTCGATTTATCGGTAAATGCATTTAATGCTTTTTCAAAAGCAATACTGCTGCTGGGTAAAAAGTTGCTGTAAATTAATTGTTGAAGCTGCTGCCGAGCAGGTTCTAATGCTTTAATAGATGAAATAATCACCAGAAAAACGGTCAACATCGGGACAACGGCAAATAACGTGGTGTAAGTGAGTGAGGCGGCTTTATCTCGACATTGGTCTGACTCAAAGCGTGTAATCACAAACAATAAAAATTGAAACCATGTGTGTTCGTAAAATGGCAGCTTTTTTAATAATCTTTGCATGATTCAACCTGCTTTATTTTAATGACTCAAATATGTGACATAACTAACGTTGACACTATAAGGTTAACGAAAAAATGAGAAAAATACCGTATAGTTATGTTTTTAACAAATTTAATGTAGATCATGCAACCTTACATCCTAATTTTGTATTACAGCAAGTATGGTTCAACGCGTGAAATGGCACATCTAATTGCGGATGGCGTTGAATCTGTTGGCGTGGTGGCACGTATTCGTACTGTGCCAGAAATTAGTACTGTGGTGACGCAAGTGCAACCGAGTATTCCAGAAGAGGGGGATATTTATTGTACTTTAGATGATTT
>JASGGM010000079.1:0-9761 GCA_047605045.1 Acinetobacter sp.
TTTCACCTAAAACGATGAAATCAGCATCCTCATCCAAGCGCTCTATCAGTGACTCATCATCAATTAAAGCCAGATGAACATCTGAAACCAGTTCAACTTTTACAGTATCCAAACAACGTTGGCATTCCATTGGAAGTTGAGTTTCAATGTGTGCATCAAGCCAAACCAGACGATGATAGGCGTCTAATGATAGCTTACAGCTTACGTAAACCTGCTGATCTTCAACAGGTTTATTTGCTTCACGGGCAATACGAGCAAAGCGCGACAAGGACAGTTGACCTGACCATGTGTAACCTTGTTCAGCCCATTTAAACGGCTCAATATGTGCCGGAAAGGTATTTGCTGACATAATTAAGGCGGCAATTCTACAAATTCATCTGAACTCTGTCAAAGTTTAAGATACAATTTTGCACTTTGAACAGAACTTATTGGGTAACACAGTCATGCAATTGTTGCAGCCGCAACCTAAAGTTAACACGTCATCACTTGTTCACACCCTACCCACTACGAATATCACTTTGCCGTTAGACCAAGTTCAAAAGCAACACTGGTCTGCAACATCAACAGAAGACATTCAAGTGGATTGGCTTATTTTACACTTTAATCACTGGTTTTCCCACCACAATGTGATTTTAGTCAAAGGTGGTACCGAACCTGAATATTTTCCTGCAACAGAACATCAACCCGCTCGCATTCAATTTGCGCATGGTTATTTCAATAGTGCATTACATGAAATTAGCCATTGGACAATTGCGGGTGAAGCACGACGAAAATTGCCCGATTTAGGCTATTGGTATGCACCAGATGGGCGGACTGCCGAACAACAACAATTATTTGAACAAGTCGAAATTAAACCACAAGCCATCGAATGGTTATTTGCTCAAGCATGTGGGCGAAAATTTCGCGTTTCGCTTGATAATTTAACAGGTGAAGGTGGAGATGGCACGCAATTTAAAGACCATGTTTTTACGCAAGTGCAGCGTTATTTCCAAGGTGACGTACCATTACCAAAGGATGCAGCGCGCTTTATTGATTGTCTTTGTTTGTGCACACGCAATGGCAAAAGTTTACATGCCAATGAGTTTTGTCGCGAAATGTTAGATTGATTCTCGCTGCATTTTCGCCCATGATTGCGCCCGAGTGTTAAACCTCAGCATAATAGACACATCTGTGATACAGATTATTCAAGGCAGCTTTGGAGAAAGATGATGCTTCATCTAAGGATTCATCCTGAAAATCCGCAACCTAGATTGATTACCCAAGCGGTAGAACGTATTCGTGACGGACAAGTTATTGTATACCCAACTGATGCGTCCTATGCCATTGGTTGTCAGATTGGCAATAAAAGTGCGATGGAGCGTATTGCCCAAATTCGTAATCTGGGTGAAAAACATCAATACGCCATTCTATGCAGTGATTTATCCGACATCGCCACTTTTGCCAAAGTAGACAATTCAACCTACCGCGTTTTAAAAGCACACACACCTGATTTAACTACTTTTATTTTGCCTGCAACCAGTGAAGTCCCTCGCCGTTTAATGCATCCAAAGAAAAAAACCATTGGTTTACGGGTACCAAGTAACCCAATCTGTCAAATGTTACTTAAAGAGTTAGGTGAACCGTTGCTCACCAGTACCCTAATTTTACCTGGTCAGGAAGATCCTTTAGATGACCCGTATGATATCGAAATGCAGTTATCTAAACGTATCGATGTCTTTATTGATGGTGGTTTTGGTACGCTCACCACAACCAGTATTGTCGATTTATCTGGCGATAGCCCAGTGGTAATTCGTCGTGGTGGCGGTGATGTAAGTGCTTTTGAATAATATTTTTCAAAATATTGTTTTTATTTTGTACGGCATTTTTAGTCTTTCAGCTTTTTTGATCGCAAAATCCATATCATTCCGCATGTGAATGGCTTAAAATGCTCGACTTTCCTGTTAAGTCTTCGTGATGAAGATTTTTAACAATACAACTCATGCCTTTGAAAATTCGCGTGGCGCTATCGTTAATGAATCAAATGATCCATTCTAATGTGGAACAATCTACAACGTCCATTCGTGTATTAGATGAATGGCAAGATGCTATTCCTGAAGATTTGTATATTCCACCTGCTGCATTCGAGATTTTGTTAGAACATTTCGAAGGGCCACTCGACTTTTTAATCTATCTAATCCAGAAAAACGGTTTTGATTTACTACAATTAGATATTGCTCCGATTGCGACACAATACTTGTCATATATGGATGCTATGAAATCATTGAATATCGAGTTAACTGCCGATTATATGGTGATGGCAGCGTTATTGGCCGATTTAAAGTCACGCTTATTATTGCCAAAACCAACAACCATCAGTATTGAAAAAGACCCAAAACAACAACTGATTGATCGCTTAGAAACCTACTTACGTATTAAACAAGCTGCTGAACGCCTAAGCCAATACAGCATTTTGGAACGAGATACCTTTGAAACCAATGTGAGTATTGGGCAAGTTGCCGCCATCTATGAAGGTTATGATGCCAACGCTTTAAAAGATGCCTTATTTTGCATTTTTAATCGCCCTGAGCCAATAGTCCATCAAGTTCAGCAAGAGCCTGTTTTACTTGAAGAACGGATTGCATATATTGAATCATTAACGGCATCAGGTGAAACATTGAGTTTTGAAGCTTTACTCAAACCAAGTCAAGGCAGAATGGGAATGGTCGTCACATTTATGGCCATTTTAGAACTGACCCGTCAGCAAAAAGTTGACATTGTGACATCAGGAATTGAAGCACCTTTGGCCATTCGTGGAGCAAATACATGAATGTCGATCAAATGAATATCCCCGTTGATGAATTACATCACGACGTTTTAATGCAATTAGAAGCCATTATTTTTGCCAGTGATGCACCAGTTTCACTCGCAAGGTTGAAAGAGGCTTTTCAAAACCAATATAATAAGCAGCAACTTCGCCAATACCTGCAACAGCTGGCGGTGTTGCAACATGGCCGTTCTATTGAACTTATTGAAACGGCGCAAGGCTTTCGCTTTCAGGTTCGAGCAAAATATCGTGAGATTATTGCGCAAACCTGGCCTGAACGCCCAGCGAAACTTTCTCCATCACTACTCGAAACCATTGCTGTGATTGCGTATCATCAGCCTGTAACCCGAGCAGATATTGAACAAATTCGAGGGGTCACGAACAACAGTCAAATTTTGCGTACATTATTTGATTGGAACTGGATTAAAGAATCTGGTTTTCGTGAACTTCCCGGACGCCCAGCGTTATTGGTTACAACGCCTCAATTTTTAAATGCTTTTGGTCTATCTTCTTTAGGCCAATTGCCTCCCCTACAGGATGCCAAGGAAGCTTTTATGACACTTGATGCCCATGCAACAAAGTCGTGAATAGGTGGACTGTTGATTATTAATTCTAAGGTTATGCTGTCATGAGTGAAAAATTACAAAAGGTGCTTGCACGTATCGGGCTAGGTTCTCGCCGCTATATGGAAGAAGTCATTGCTGCTGGCCGTGTCAGTGTCAATGGACAAATCGCCCAAGTAGGTGAACGTATTGAACCGGGTGATGAACTGCGGATCGATGGTCGTAAAGTACAATTTCAGATTGAAGACGAAATTCGTCGTCGTGTACTGATTTACTACAAACCAGAAGGCGAAATTTGTTCACGTAATGACCCTGAACAACGCCCAACTGTATTTGATCATTTACCCCAAATTGCCAATGACCGTTGGGTCATGGTGGGTCGTTTGGATATTAACAGTACAGGTTTGCTGTTGTTTACAAATGATGGTGAATTGGCCAATCGTTTAATGCATCCATCCAATGAAATTGAACGTGAGTATGCCGTACGTGTTATGGGTGAAGTAACGCCTGAAGTTCGTAGAAACTTATTGAATGGTGTCACTTTGGATGATGGCCCAGCTAAATTTGAATCATTTAGCGATTTAGGCGGTGAAGGGATTAACCGTTGGTATCAAGTGGTTGTCAAAGAAGGACGTAACCGTGAGGTTCGCCGTTTGTTTGAATCTCAGGGCTTAAAAGTCAGCCGCTTATTACGTACACGTTATGGCTCTGTCATTCTTCCTCGTGAGTTACGTACAGGTCGTTGGGTTGAACTCGACAAGCAAGATATTGACCATCTGACCAAACTGGTTGAATTGAAACCACGCCAAGGCACGGGTTTATTTGGTATGGCGAAACGCCGTGCTGAACGTATGACTGAAAAACCAATGGCTGCTCGTCGTGGAGGTTATCTACGTCAGCAACGCCGTGATGAAAGTTCAGAACAACCGCAACCACAACGAGTTGCCAATACCACACACCGTGGTTTTAAAAAGCCTTAAGCTGAGTATTGAATATTCACAGGCCAATCAAAACCTATGTTTTGATTGGCTTTTTTACATTACAGGAACATCGATCCACTTCGTTTCTGGAAAATGTTGTGCCAAATAATTTTTTAAATAAGATGCTGTATCTTTAGAAATAATTTCATCTTGTGATTCATCATTTAAGTTATAAAGCAGTGCATGCAAATACAAGTTACGATTCTTAATCGCTTCAAGACTAAGCAACGTATGGTTAATACTGCCCAACCGTCCAGAAGTGACCAAAATGATTGGATAATTGTGTTGTTGCACATAATCAATCGTGAGTAACTTTTGGGTCAGTGGCACCATAAGCCCCCCTGCACCTTCCAGTAACACCACATCATAACGCTGTGCTAGTGCTTCTGTTGCAGCTTGAATTTTATCGAAATTAATCTCTCGCCCATCAATTTTCGTCGCCAAATGCGGAGAGGCAGGATAACTAAATATTTCAGGCATGGTCAGTTTATCAAGATCTTCTGGCAACCAGCCTGTGCCCATAATGTCACGATGTTTTTCAATATCTTCTGAAATATCAGCATTGCCCGTTTGAATCAATTTTTGTGTAATTACACGTTGGCCTTGCTGTAATAAGCTTTTAGCTAAAAAACCTGTTGCATAGGTTTTTCCAATTTCAGTGTCGATACCACTAATAAAATAAACTTTTGAATTGATCATTTAAACCTTCATTCTGTTTTGTTTCAATCTCTTTGGCCCCATACTGAACAGAACATTGAATCTGTGGGGCATTTACGCAAATTGTTTAAGTCAGGACGAGCATGACTTACATCATCTCTCCTCAACTATTTTCACAACCGATAGTTGAAAATGAATTTTATGAATAACTTCACCTAGACGTGATCAACACCTTAAAATCCTTTACGTGCAATTACATAAATCGGATGATAGGTCAGCGTATATTGAGGATTCTCCTGACCATCCTTATGGCTGAACTGCGCATAGTCAAGATAAAACTGTTGCAACCGTTGTTTCGTCCAGACAAAATCCTGTGGATTGGCCGTCACACCTGTTGCTTTTAGATGTTTTAATACCTGTAAAGGATGGCTAAACGTTAAGGGGATAATTTGCGATTGGCAATGTAGAACGTCAAAGCCTTGCTGCTGTAACAAATTCTGTAACTGTGTTGCCGATAAATAATCCAAACCTTGCCCTGTAAGTGCTTTAATTTCTTTTAAATTCTCAGGGCCAAAAATTGAGAAACATAGCCAGCCTTGTGACTGTAAAACCCTATGAATCTTATGAAAAACTGCGGATAAATCTTGCATCCACTGCAAGGCTGAACTCGAAAATACTGCCGTTAAATCTGGTGGAAAAGCAATCTTTTCAGCATCCCCCAGACAAAACTCATAATGTTGTTCATTTTCGTGATTGGGAAAAAATTCCATCACATCTGGATAAATATCATTCAAAATATAACGCTGAATTTGCTGTTGCTGGCGAATATATCGTGTGAGGTTACCCGAACCACAACCAATTTCCAGAACAGATTCAAGTTGTTCAGGACAGTACTGTTGAATCAGCAAAGCCAACTGTTGGCAAATTTGCTGTTGTGCAATGGCTTGATCTGCATAGCTATTTTTGGCTTTCGCAAAGCGTTGTTGCACTTTACGTTTGTCTATTTGGCTTTGTTCGATATGCATAGTAAATTACAGCTTTTGCAACAGATGTTGTAAGTCAGAAATCTGGATTAAAGCATTCAGCGAAACCCGTAAACGTGCACCATTCTGTGGTACTGTCGGTGGGCGTACTGGCATAATATACAATCCTTGATCTTGCAAGATTTTAGCTTGAGTAACAGCAACATCACTAGCCCCCACAACAATGGGGATAAGATGACTGGTCGATGGGCTGACATACCCTAAATCGGTAATTTTTTGTTGAAGATATTGGCTAAGCTTCTGTAGATGAAGACGTTGTTCCTTCATTCCCTGCATTTTTTCAAAGATAAACCGCGTCCACGCAATCGTCATTGGTGGTAAAGCTGTAGAGAAAATCAGAGGCCGCATAGAATTAATTAAATATTCACGCAGAACAGGATGACAAATTAAGTATCCACCCATCGAAGCAATCGCTTTACCAAATGTTCCAACCAAAAAATCGATATCGGTGATAACACCATGCTGTTCTGCACAACCTAAACCACGTTCACCTCTCACACCAATGGCATGCGCTTCATCGACATACAGCATGACTTTGGAAAATTGCTTTTTCAACTGAACCAGAGCTGTTAAATCTGTTTCGTCACCATCCATACTAAAAATACTTTCCGTTACGACAATAATGCGCTCATATGCCACATCATCATGATATTTTTCTAGTAAATTTTTCAAATGATTTAAATCATTATGTCGGTAACGCACGTACTTGGCTGTACTCAGTCGAATACCATCAATCATACTGGCATGAACCAGTTTATCTGCCAGAATGAGGGTTTTACTATCAGATATGGCAGGTAAAATCCCAATATTCATGTGATAACCACTGTTAAACAGCAATGCAGCTTGCCCAGCAAATGCTTGTGATAAACAGTGCTCTAACTGTTCATATTCGGGAAAATTTCCTGTTAATAATCGAGAAGAGGAAGATGTTAAACGATGGTCTGTCCCCGCCTGTTGCTGAAAGAATTCTTGTTGCAAACATAGCGTGCTACCTAAACCCAAATAATCATTCGATGATAAATTCAGCATGGTTTTACCAGCAATTTCAATCTGCCGCCCATGCTGAATATTGGCAATAAATTGACGATAGTTGCCTTGTTGTTTGAGTTGTTGTAATTGATGTTCAAAATGATTCAGTAACGACATGGTTTACTCTCCATCCACATCCATACCACGAATCACGGCAGATAATTGCTGTAATAGATATTGCAGTTCATCATCACGAATTACATATGGCGGCATCACATAAACCAATTTTCCAAATGGACGTACCCAAATGCCACGTACAACAAATTGTTGTTGTAAATTTGCTATATCAACATCTTGCGTAAGTTCAACCACGCCAATCGCACCTAAAACACGTACATCGGCAACGATCTTCAATGTTGACAATTCATGCAAATGGGCATTTAACATGGCTTCAATTCGCTCAATATTACTTTGCCAGTCTTGAGCCAACAATAATTGCGTGCTTTTTAATGCCACTGCGCATGCTAACGGATTTGCCATAAAAGTTGGACCATGCATAAATACACCTGCCTCTCCACGAGAAATGGTTTCCGCAACCTCTGTGGTCGTCAATGTAGCTGAAAGTGTCATATATCCCCCCGTCAAGCCTTTGCCAATACACATAATATCAGGCTCAACTTGTGCATATTCCCATGCAAAAAGTTTTCCTGTTCGAGCAAATCCAGTCGCAATTTCATCAAAAATCATCAAAACGTTGTATTTTTCACACAAGAGTTTAGCTTGGCGTAAATATTCAGGATGATAAAAACGCATTCCACCTGCACCCTGTACAATCGGCTCGATAATCATCGTTGCAATATTTTGGTGTTGTTCTGATAACACTTTTTCAAGCTGTTCAATGTCTTGCGGTAACCACGCTCCATCAAAACGACTTTGAGGTGCATCTACAAAATAACGGTTTGGTAGCGATGAACCAAATATTTGATGCATGCCCGTCACGGGGTCACATACTGACATCGCATTCCATGTATCGCCGTGATAACCCGAACGTGTGGTAATAATATTATTTTTCTGGGGTTGTCCTTTGGCATGCCAATATTGCACAGCCATTTTTAATGCAACCTCTACAGCAACCGAACCAGAGTCGGCATAGAAAATTTTATCGAGTTGTGGTGGTGTAATTTGCAATAGAATTTTACCTAATTCAATTGCAGGGTCATGAGTCAAACCGCCAAACATGATGTGTGACATTTTCGTTAATTGCTCTGTGACGGCTTTATTCAATTCAGGATGATTGTAACCATGAATCGCACACCACCAAGATGACATACCATCAATCAGCGTGCTGCCATCTTCAAGTTCAATGGTCGATTGATACGCCTGTTTTACCTTAAATGTCGGCAATGGATGGAGCATAGAAGTGTAAGGATGCCATAAATGCGTCGCATCGAAAGAATCTGTCATACTGCAATTGTGGATTAAATCAAATGAGCCACATCTTAAAACGAATCCCATCGAGATGCGATTGCCAGATCATTCAAAAGTTCCCATGTTTTATACTTTTTGCAAAAAAATTTCTATTTCCTGCAAAGTTGCTTCAACTTGCGTAAACGGAAAGCTATGGCTTGTCTGCTGCAACAAGGAAAAGCTTGAAAAATTTGCTGATATTTGTTGTATATTTTGAATAATTTCGCAAGGAATTAGCGTATCTTGCATAGCAAAAATATGATGATTCAGTGCTGGATAACTTTGGAAGATATGTAAAAAATTTAAATCTTGCAATAATTTTAGTCCTGTTGCCAAAACAGGTATAGAAGGTGGATTTGCCCGTTGGCTTAGCTGCCGCCAATCTGCTTTAGCCGTGACGGAACCACGACAAATATTTAAATAGAATTGTTTCAGTGTCTGCTCGGAATCTTGCTGAAAATTCACTGTAAACTGTTGAAATTCTTCAATTGGCATTGCATTCAACCACTGCGGTTGTATCTGGGTATTTTGTACAAAACAAGGGTTACTTGCCAAGGTAATTACAGTTTTCGCAATGCCTGTATGTTGCAAAATATATTGTGCAACATACCATGCCAATTGTCCGCCTAATGACCAACCAATGAGTACCTCTGATCCTTGTGCCAACTCGACAACGTTCCGCAATTGTTGTGGGCAATGAATATCAAAAATATCAATTAATTGCACTTTATGACCAGCATGTTGTAGTGCCTCTTGTAAAGGCTGAAGCGGTGCAGTGCCAACGCCCCACCCCGTGATCATCAAGATTTTTTTGGGTGTTGTTGATTGTTTTAATGCTTCTGGTGACACACATTTGGCCTTTAGACAACAATAGAATGTGTGCAGTATAAAATAAATTACGTCATTTTCATGGGCAAGATGTTTCAAAATTCACAATGCAGCTTTTCATTCGATCTGATGGCTTTACCTGAGGAAATCATTCACATTCCTCAAGTATTGCAGCACCATAACAAGCCCAAATTTAGATCGTCAAAAAGTTTTATTTTACTTGAATCTTCTTTTGAATTTCACGTTTGGCCTGATCGAGTTGTTTCATAAACCCAGCATCGGCATGCAACCGTGCCACAATCGCAGAACCTGTAATTCGCCCTGCATCAACATCGCTTTGCCAATGCACACCACAAATGACTCGACTTTGTCCGTATTCATAACCACGTTTTAAGATTTCATTTTGTCGATCAGGACGAATTTCTGCCAAGATTAATGCTGTTGACCAGCC
>JASGGM010000080.1:0-9685 GCA_047605045.1 Acinetobacter sp.
CGGCGATTTGATTGGTAAAATTGAAGCTGACTTTGCAGGCAGTAATTCGCAGGGTTCTCTCACCACGAATGGTAACGGTGCTTTACGTGTACGCCATGCTTACTTGTCTTTGAACAAATGGTTAGTCGGTCAAACAACGTCACCATTTGTGAATAATGATACTGCTCCTGAAACAGTCGATTTCAATGGGCCGATGGGCTATAGCTCTCAACGTAATGTTCAAGTGCGTTATACCCAGCCAACCTTTAAAAATCAGCAAGTCTTAGTGGCATTAGAAGGTGGCGATGCCGATAACATCAGTAGTACTACATCAACAACGTTATCTGATGGATCATCAGTAAAAACATCGGGTGGTAACCGTTTACCAGCGTTAACTGTACGTTATGACATTGCAACAGCCGATAAAAAAGGTCTATTGCAACTTCATGGTTTAGTACATGAAAATCGTATTTCTGTTGCAACAACTTCAGCAAATCTTGAAGAAGAAAAATTGGGTTGGGGTGTTGGTATCGGTGCGAAATATAACTTAACGCCTGCCGATACTTTGTTTGCTAACTATTACCATGTGAAAGGTGATAGTAAATATCAACTCTATACCAATTCAGCTTATGTTGCGTCACGTACGGGTTCAGAGTTAAGTATCTTGGAAAGTGAGTTTAACTCAGCGTTAGTGGGTTACTCTCATAAATGGTCACCAAAATGGCGTTCAACTATAGCTGCTGGTGCTATTTGGTATAATGATGATAATGCTTATGCAAAATATGCTAAAGAAAATGATACCTCAGGAGCGTTGAATAAAAAGTTATATAACGTGATTGTCAACAGTTTCTATTCTCCAGTGAAAGGCGTGGATATTGGTGCTGAATATACGTATGGTCAACGTGAAACTTTCTATAACAGTACTGCTGGACAAGACAATAAAGGCGACTACTCTCGTGTGAACTTACTGGCGCGTTACAGCTTCTAAGTTTAAGGGTTAAAGCTAAGATTTAAGTGAACCTCCTTCGGGAGGTTTTCTTTTGAATAGTGAAGGGATTTTATTTCATTTACTGCATGTATAATTAAAACTTTACTGTAGAAATTTTAAAATTAAAAATAATGATAAAATACATATAATGTAAATATTAAATATGAATAAATGTGGGATCGTGTGTTACTACTTAGATCATTATATTTCCGTTCAATAAGTTTGTTACTTTTTATCGTGTATGGCCCATGTTTATTAAGTTAAAGCTTAAGTGTTTTTTAAGATAGCACTTATACATTGCACTTTCCATACGGAAGTAAATGTATGTTGAATTTTCTAGAACAACTGAAAACTCAGTTTAAGCCGATGTCCTTGAGTCGCTTCAACTTTATTGTTGCGGTATGGCTGGCGCTTGCTTTTAATTTCATGTTCTTTGCAAGAGTCTTTGAATACACAACACAATATACTTTCTCGCGTTGGGTCGATGTTGCTACTGTCGGCATTATCTTAATTTGTTATTTTAACTTATATGTACAATTGTTGCAGTGGAAACCTACAGCAAAATGGATAGCAAGTCTCCTTGTGATTATTGCTGCAATTAGTTCCTACTTTGTCACGAACCTAGGTATTTCAATTACTGCGGGACAAATTCAGAATGTCATTCAAACTGATCGGGCAGAGATTTTCGATATTCTTTCAAAGCCTTTTTTTGCTTGGATAATGTTTTTAGGCGTTCTGCCGATTATATTTTTATGGCTTGTTCCCATTCGTGAACAGACATTTAAACATCATTTTAAATTGAAAATGATCAATATCGTGGCATCTTTATTAATCGGTTTTACACTTATTTTTTGCAATCATCTTTATCTTTCTGATTTATTTCGGAATCATACAGAACTTAAATGGCTTATTTCTCCTGCCAATGCAATGATGTCGACCTATAAATATTATAATGATATGCATCACCAAGACATGCCTTTACAACATTATGCTGTAGATGCTGTTCGTGTAACACCTACGACTGAGCAAGCGCCAAAATTAATGGTATTGGTGGTTGGTGAGGCGGCACGAGCAGAAAGTTTTTCTTTAAATGGATATATGCGAAATACCAATCCGCAATTATCGAAAATAGAGAATCTCATTAATTTTTCTCAGGTGAGTTCCTGTGGTACATCAACAGCAGTTTCAGTACCCTGTATGTTTTCTGGAATGCCACGCACCGATTATGATGAGAAAGTTGCACAACATCGTGAAGGCTTACTCGATATTGCACAGCGAGCAGGCTATAAAGTGACTTGGATTGATAATGATTCTGGCTGTAAAGGCGTGTGTGATCGAGTCCATCAAATATCGATAGCACCAGATCTCAAGAAAAAATACTGTGACGCTGATGGTTTTTGTTTGGATGATGTACTGGTTGAGAGTTTAAAACGCTACTTGAACAGTGTGCCAAAGCATGATTTAACACCGCAGTTGATTGTGTTACATCAACGTGGCAGTCATGGACTGGCCTATTATGAACGAACAACAGCTGAATACTCGCCATTCCAGCCTATGTGTAAAACCAATGATATTCAAAATTGTGATCGTCAGCAGCTCATCAATAGTTATGATAATACTATTGTTTATACCGATCATATTTTAAGTCAAATTATTGATATTATTAAACAAAATGAGAAGTATCAGGCGGGTTTCTGGTATTTGTCCGATCATGGTGAATCTACGGGAGAGAATGGAATTTACCTACATGGTACTGTTTATTCTCTGGCGCCCTCACAACAAACGCATATTCCTATGATGATGTGGTTTTCCCAAAATTGGCAACGACATCATCCTCAACAGTTGCAATGCTTGACTATGCAAAAGCAAAACAGTTTGAGTCAGGATAATTTATTTCCAACTTTGTTGAATTTGCTTGATATTCATAGTCAAGTGATTCAATCTGAATTGAATATGTTGAATCAATGTACCAACAATCAAAACTATAGAGTCTAGAGCATGACCAAGATCTTAATTATTGAAGATGATTTCATGATTGCCGAATCGACCATTACCTTATTGAAATATCATGGGTTTGATGTGGAGTGGGTAAACAATGGTGTAGACGGTTTATCTATACTATCCAAGCAACAGATTGATTTGATTTTACTCGATCTGGGGTTGCCAATGATGGATGGAATGCAGGTGTTGAAACAGCTTAGGCAACGTACACAGGTTCCTGTCTTGATTATTTCAGCTCGTGATCAGCTTGAGAATCGTGTTGAAGGGCTGAATCAAGGTGCAGATGACTATTTAGTAAAACCTTATGAATTTGAAGAGCTTTTTGCGAGAATTCAGGCATTGTTGCGTCGAGCAGGTATTGATGCAAGTAATAGTCAAAATGATAAGATTCTAGTAAATGGCGATTTAATTTTAGATATTGATCAGCATATTGCAAAATTTAAAGGTCAGATGATTGAGCTTTCGAATCGAGAGTGGGCAATTTTGACACCATTAATGATGCATCCGAATAAAATATTTTCTAAAGCGAACCTTGAAGATAAGCTCTATGATTTTGATAGTGAAGTCTCAAGTAATACTATTGAAGTTTATATTCACCATTTAAGAGCGAAACTTGGTAAAGATTTTATTCGTACAATTCGTGGATTAGGCTATCGTTTAGGGCATAATTAATCTTTACCAATATTATGGTTGCTGCCATGCAAAAACGTCCATCACTAAATTCAAGACTGGTTTTATTTACGTCTGTCATGAGTTTGGTGCTGGCATGCGTTTTAATGTTTTCTACGTATCAAATTGCACTTAAAGAATTAACTCGTATTTTAGATACGCAAATGCAGTTTTTAGCCAATCGGGCCACGATATTTAATCTGAAAAGTACCCATAGTAGTTTCAATTTAGACCAAAACTTACTACATCAAGAGTTGTTTATTGATATTTGGTCGTATGATGATGCCGATGATGTTGCTAAAAATGAACTGATTGTACCCAAAGTTGCTAAAGCTGGGTTTTATCAAAGAATGACAGAAAATGGTATTTGGTATACGTATGTATTACCAACACCAAAATTTCAAATCCAAATTAGTCAGCATGAACGTGTTAGACAAGTTTTGGCATTGGAATTGGCTGGGAGTATGGTTCTGCCTTATATTCTTATTATGCCAGGTGTATTACTTATTATCTTCTGGATTGTCCGCCGTGGCTTAAAGCCTTTAGATGATATGAAAAATGAGCTGGCGCAACGTGATTCCAATGAATTGAGCCATATTCAAGAAGGGCAATATCCGATAGAGTTATTACCTGCAATTCACGAAATTAACTATTTATTTGATCGAATTTCTAAAACGCAACAAGAGCAAAAACAATTCATTGCCGATGCTGCTCATGAGTTGCGTACCCCAATTACTGCCTTAAACTTGCAAACTAAAATTTTACTCAGACAATTTCCAGACAATAGTGCTTTTATTAATTTAAGTAAAGGATTGGCAAGGATTCAGCATTTGGTAAGTCAGTTATTATCTTTAGCTAAGCAGGATGCTTCTTTAAGTGTTTTAGAAATTCCACAAAAAATTTGCTTAAATGATGTTGCATTGAATTGTGTTGAGCAATTAATGAATTTAGCAATGGAAAAAGATATCGATCTTGGTTTTGAGCGTAATGATGAAATTCAGTTGTATAGCTATGAACCTACGATTCATTCAATTATTTATAACCTCATTGATAATGCGATAAAATATACCCCAAAAAAAGGGGTAATTAATATTTCAGTTTATGGCGAAAATACCAATTTTTCTTATGTGCATATTGAAGATAGCGGGCCTGGCATTCCAGCTGAACAATATGATGCTGTAACCAAGCGTTTCTATCGGGTACATCATCATTTAGAAGTGGGAAGTGGTTTGGGTTTATCCATTGTACAGAAGGCCATTCAGCGTGTAGGCGGTGAACTGAGCTTCGGAACGAGTGAAGACTTGGGCGGTTTAAAAGTCATTGTGAAGTTGCCAGTTAAATGCCAAATTCAGAATTAAAACTTAACTCATTCCTTTATTACAATGTTGTTGCGGCGTTAAATTCTTAAGAAAGAATAAGAATATTTTCATTCTCTTTCCATCATTTCCGACTTTTTCGATACCGATATTGTTTAACCAGCCAAAACGGCGACCAACATTCACCAGTTGTTGCAAAATTTCAGGGCGGTCATGTAGGGCAGTACGGATCATGAGTTCAATATGTGGTCGTTCTTGTTCATTAAAACGAAACGCAGTCGAAAAAATAAAACATAACCAGTCTCGTGCTTGGCAAGTATGTATATCTAACGTTTTTCCAGGATCGGTTTCAAAGTCAATAAAGAACATATTATTATGACTGTCCACCAAGATATTTCGCGCAAAGGCTTCACTTAAATAGGCATTTTTTTCATGTACAGATTTTATCGCATGTATGGCATCGGCAAATAAAATTTGTCGTTTTTCAAAGTTCGGTTGACGTGCTAAAGCATGATCCAGCTGCATAAGCTGTTCATCACCATGGGCGATATCTTGAATGAGTAAACCCTGATTTGATTCGGCTAAAACTTTCGGAACAGGAATATTCAGTTGTTCTAATTGGCGAATACGCGCTGCCTCACAATGAATCGCATTGGCACCGCCCAAGTTAGGAACAGGAATTAGGATTCGTATATTTAATAGTGCTGAAATCCAGTGTAAAGGTAGATAAATCCACCAAGGGTGTCGCTTAGAAGCCTTCTTTAACCATACTTTTAAACCATCTATCTCGTAGGATTGAACAGATTTGGTTTGTAAATGTATAGCACTATTTAAAAAAGTTTGGTATTTCTGCATGTTAAAGAAAGCAACCGAATGAGAATATTATATTACGATAAAAGTAGCTATGATGCTATCTCTGAATAAGGTTCAAAATTGTGTTTTTAAGAACTGAAATTGTTACATTAGGTGATCAGCACAATGATCTATCTGTAAATAGAAAAAGGTTTCCATTCAACTTCATACACTGCATTTGCCATGATGGAATTTTGGTAGACGTGTATAGGGGGAGCAACGTCATGAATCTCCGAAATCATCAGCATGGTCATCTTCGACAGCGTCATATATTTCTTGAAAAATATCAGGAAATGCAGATTCAACACGGCTCCAACTAGGAATGAAGGGTTGATCGTTTGGGCGTTCTATAAATGCTTGGCCAGCCTCTAAAATATTCTGTGTAAACATCTCAACGGCATATTCTTCACTGTGTTGGTCAAATTTTAAACCATTTATTTCTGCATCATGATGATAAATTTCAATAGTATCTAATGCAGTACGGTAATAAGCTGCTTTTAATATTCTGAAAGAATCACTGGTGATATTCACCCCAAGTGTCGCTAATTTTCTCAGTAGGGATAAAATAATATCATTTGCCATGCGGTTCAGACCTGCCGATTTATCTTCAGGTGAAAGTGGCTGATGTTTATGTTCGTAATGGTCTAATATATCGACCTGACAACTGCGGCGTGGACTATAATTGCGATATATTTCCGATAATATACCAATTTCTAGCCCCCAATCGCTTGGAATTTTAATGCTATTTAATACACGTGTCCGCATTGCAAATTCCCCTGAAAGTGCATAGCGGAAATTAGCTAAATAATCTAAAAATTCATGGTGACCATAAACCATTTGAAGTGCTTTGAGTAAAGGTCCTACCAATAAGCGGCAGACTCGCCCATTGAGTTTTCCATCGGCAATACGTGAATAGTATCCTTTACAAAATACGTATTGGAAGCTTGGATTGGCGACAGGATAAATTAAACGGGCTAACAATGCTCGATCATAAGTCACAATGTCACAGTCATGTAATGCAACGCAATCGGTACGGTCTGAGGCAAGTATATAACCCATACAATACCATACATTGCGTCCTTTACCTGCTTCCAATGGCGCCAGTCCTTCTTTGCGCAATTTCGCATCGATTTCTTTTAAACGAGGTCCATCATTCCATAAAATACGATGGCGCTGTGGTAATCGACTAAAAAATTCTTTTGCAAATAAAAATTGTTCTTTACTGGCTTTGTCTAGGCCAATGACGATTTCTTCCAGATAAGGGACTTTACTCAATTCATCAATAATATTATTAAGCGCTGGACCTTCCAGTTCGGAAAATAAAGAGGGAAGAATTAAGCCCATTTTACGGCGTTTAGAAAAAGCAACAAGCTCTTGCTCTAATTCTTCTACAGGACGCTGTGTGAGATTATGGAAATTAGCAACTAAACCATTTTGATAAAAATCAGACATGCGATGCTCCTTATTTTGCTATAAATTATTGTGATGAAAGAAGTATTCTATTCCTTCACACCAGCCTGTCGGTCCGATATGTCGGCTATGGTAAATATTTTTAATATCAGTGCGTTGTAATGGCATTTCTTTTGCTGATGCTGTGCGAATGACCACTGCAAAATTGGTGATTTCTAATAGGGGCAGATCGTTAGGACTATCCCCTAAACCAATCGTATGCCAATAACGTTGCTGCCGCTGTTCTTGCTGTAAATAAAATTGTAATGCTAAACCTTTCTGACTCCCCATGTTCATGACATGCCAAAAACGTCCACCTTGAATCAAGCATAGATGATGTGTCGCGAGCTGCTGTTGAAATTGTGTAAAATGGTCATTGCTATCCTGCCATAGTATGGGCTCAGAGGCTAATCGTTGCTTGGAAAATATGGCTTGTTGATTAGATAAACCTGTCCATCGCACAATTTCATCTGCAGTTGCGGCGCTAAATCCAGAAAATTTAAAACCATACTCTAATTTGAGTTGATCTAAAATTTGTACAATTTTGTTATAGCCTAAGGCAGGATGATGCTCTGCAATAATGTGGGATTGACCATAAGCATGGAGTAATGCTCCATTTTCACAAATGAAAGGCTGCTCAAGTAAATCCATCTGTTGCTGTAAAGACTCTACCTCAGGTCGAGTTTTACTGGTACAGAATATAATTGGGACATTGCGCATTTTTAGTTTTTTTAAACAGGGTTCAGCAGCGGTCCAACAATAATTGTCATGATCAAGCAATGAGCCATCTAAATCGGTGACAATGAGTAAAGACGATTGATTCGTTGAGCTATTTATTGTCATCAGAAGTCCCTGATGTTTATGGTCGAAGGGATAGATTTATGTTATCGCATATTTTTTATTCGCTTGTGTAGTAGAAGTTTAAAAAAAGCCACTCAATTTGAGTGGCTTAATTCTACTAAATGAATGGAAGTTGGAGATTTATAGTGCTGCAATTTGTTCCATATTGGCTTTAATTTGTTCAAGTTGCGCGGCGAATTCAGCAAGTTTCACTTTTTCACCTGCAACCACAGCAGCAGGGGCTTTCGATACAAAGCCTTCATTTGCCAGTTTTCCTGCAATCTGGTCATGTTGCTTTTGAATTTTATCGAAATCTTTTTGCAAACGACCTAATTCGGCTTTCGGATCAATTAGACCTTTCATTGGAACAAAGACAGATGCAGACCCAACAATACTTGAAGAAGACAATGGCGGTTCCTGATCGGGGCGAAGGAACTCAAGGCTTTCTACTTTTGCCAATGCCTTGAACAGCGGTTGAATCCGTTCAATCTGTTGTACCTCGACATCAGAAATATTTTGTAGCAGCACAGGCAATAAGCGTGCATTTCCTAAGCCCATTTCACCACGAATATTACGCACTGCACCAATCAGACCTTGTAACCAAGCCATATCGGCTTCCGCTTGTTCATTGATTTTTGCAGTTTCAGGCACTGGGTAACGTGCCGTCATAATCGTATCGCCAGAAATACCGACCATAGGTGCAAGCGTTTGCCAAATTTCTTCAGTTAAATATGGCATTAAAGGATGCGCTAGACGTAATGATGCTTCCATCACTGCTAACAGAACTCGGCGTACTTCGGCTTTACGTTCTTCAGAAACAGTAACATCATTCAGCACAGGTTTGGTCAACTCGACATACCAGTCACAATATTCGTTCCAAATGAAATCGTAAATGGCTTGCGCTGCAAGATCTAAACGGTAAGTGGCAAAAGCTTGATGAACTGCAGCTTCTGCTTTTTGTAGACGGCTGATAATCCACTGTTCAGGCAGTTCCCATAGATCAGGGTTTGCGGCTTGAGCAACGGTTTGTCCTTCCACATTCATCAGAACAAAACGGGTTGCATTCCAAATTTTATTACAGAAATTACGGTAGCCTTCGACCCGTTTCAAATCGAATTTGATGTCACGGCCTGTATTTGCCAATGCACAAAATGTAAAGCGGACAGCATCTGTACCATAAGAGTTGATGCCTTCGGGGAACTCTTTACGTGTCGCTTTTTCAATTTTTTCAGCTTGCTTTGGATTCATCAAGCCTGTAGTACGTTTTGATACAAGACTTTCAAGATCAATACCATCAATTAAATCGAGAGGATCCAGTACATTTCCTTTCGATTTTGACATTTTTTGGCCTTCGCCATCGCGTACCAAACCGTGAACATAGACGGTTTTAAATGGAACTTGTGGTGTGCCATCTTCATTTTTCATGAAATGCATGGTCAGCATAATCATGCGAGCCACCCAGAAGAAAATGATGTCAAAACCTGTTACCAATACATCGGTTGGATGGAAGGTTTTCAAGATGTCATTGGCAGCATCTTTTGCAGCGTCACCTGTCCAGCCCAATGTAGAGAAAGTCCATAAACCCGATGAG
>JASGGM010000081.1:0-9623 GCA_047605045.1 Acinetobacter sp.
CTTGGTTTACGTAAAGCACGTAAACGTCCTCAATTCTCTAAACGTTAATTCGTTTATTGCATTGTTGCGAAAAACCTCGACATCCGTCGAGGTTTTTTTATGTCAAAATACTCAGCACCCCGTGATTTTCTAACAGGGTTTTAGTATCCTAAGGCATTCAATCTTCTATTGTTGTTATATGGCATTGGACAATTCAGAACATCAAGGTATTACATTATATAGCCACAGTGACGACTATCGTTCACACTGGATTCGGTTTGTACTTGCAGAAAAACAAATTAAATATAAATTGGTCACTGTCGATTATGATGATGAAGACTTGTCGACACTAAATCCCTACAACCAGCTCCCCATGTTGCTCGATCAAGGTATAAAATTATTTAACACGGCAATTATTGCGGAATATATCGATGATCGCTACCGACAGAACCGCTTGTATGCAGATGCCCCAATGCAACGTGCCGAGCAACACCAATATTTATGGCGTTTTGAACAAGATTGGTTCCGTTTGGCTGATATTATGCTCCGTCACCCCGATAGTTTAGATAGCAAAGCAAGAACATTGGCGCAAAAAAAACTGCGCGATACCCTAGTTTCCCTTACCCCTTTATTTCAACACTTTCCCTACTTTATGTCGGAACAGTTTTCTATTTTAGATTGTATGCTTACGCCATTATTATTACGTCTCGACAGTATGGGTATACAACTTCCACCACAACAATGTCGTGCTATTCTTCAGTATTGTCAGCGCGTTTTTAATCGTACAAGCTTTGTCAAATCCATGACATTACAGGAAAAAAATCGGTATAGTAATCTTATTATTGCAAGTTAAGAGTTTTGAGTATGTCCGATCAAGAACTAAACCTCAGTCCAACCCGCCCTTATTTGGCACGGGCCATTTTTGAATGGATTTGTGACAACCAACTCACTCCTTACTTAATGGTTGATGCCACACAACCCAATACAGCCGTGCCTGCTCAATTTGTAAAAGATGGACAAATTGTTTTAAATATTGCACCACATGCAGTACACCAATTTCAAATGAGTAACGATGCTATTACCTTTTCTGCTCGTTTCGGTGGTGTATCACAAAACATTTATGTACCATTTTCGGCAGTTTTAGGCATTTATGCTCGTGAAAACAGTCAAGGGCTATTCTTCGACCCAAGTGAATATGACCACGTTGTTGTAGAAGAACACAATGAAACACCCCAAACTAACGAAACAGAAACAACCAAGAAAAAATCAAGCTTAAGAATCTTAGATTAATTAGGAACGAATTTATGGCTTTTGATATCTATCATTATTTTGCGGAGCAAACGGAAATTCAAAAGCCACAGCTCCTTAAAGAATATCCCAATGAGCAACGACAAGCGCTTATTTATGAAAACAACGCATTAGTATTAGGAAAATTAATTAGCGAATGGCGTAGTCATAGTACGATACTGTATCAACAAATTCAGTATACAGACCCGCTTTATATTCAAGAAATTGTAAGACACCTTGTTACACACAAAGCCAACCAATCAATTTTAGGCAAAAATGATTTAGAACAATTACTGAGTGAGATTGCCACCTTGCAATTAACTGAGTTAAAGCAGCTGGATCAGACAGGACACTATGGTGAGCAAGGTATCGGACAATTATTAACAGGACAACTAGACTACTTACATGGACAAGCGGAAGATTGGGTGTGGTCAAGCAATCAATTAACCGAACTGCTTGGCTCAAAAGCACAACTTGAACACAGTGAGTTAGATGAAACAACAGAGGATAGTGAAATGAGTCATGATAATCACAACCAACACATAGAAGTTACAACACCAACACCTCCAACTTGGGCAAAAATTTTAGAGCCTGTGGTTGCTTTAGCAATTCTAGCCTACTTATATTGTGCATATACTCACCTGACCGCATTATCATAATTCAAGTACCGCCCCACCCAAATCACCATAAGGAGGTTTGGGTTTTTAATGTATTTATTTAGAATAGAAAATTTTAAGTCATAAAAAAACCCGAAACATGAAAAGTTTCGGGTTTTTAAAATTTGGTAACCAGTATAGTGGTCCCGAGGGTCGGACTCGAACCGACACGTCATCTCTGACAGTGGATTTTGAGTCCACCGCGTCTACCAATTTCACCACCTCGGGATAAGTATGGTTGGTTTGTGCTGTGTATATTACCGTGTTTTTAGAAGTTGTCAACATGAACATTATCCCATTGATTACTTTTAAAACATTTAAAGTTTTTTAGCCGAAATATTCAGCAAAATATGCGTTAAATGTAGAAAAAGTTTATACTACGCCCAGTTTTTATAATGTTTTTGGTCATGCAACTTTCAGATTTTAACTTCGATCTCCCCGATCACCTTATTGCTCGTTACCCTTTACCAACACGTAGCGCATCCCGTTTACTCCATTTAAATGCTCAAGGAAAATATACAGATCGTATGTTTACCGATATTGTCGATTTACTGGATGAAGGCGATTTATTGGTGCTCAATGATACCAAAGTCATGAAAGCACGCCTTAAAGGTAAACGCAGTACAGGTGGTCAAGTTGAAGTCCTGGTTGAGCGCATGCTGGATCATCAAATTGCACACTGTCATATCAAAGCCAGCAATACACCAAAAGCAGGCACTGAACTGTTTATCGGTGAAGATGCGATACCTGTCACCGTACAAGGTCGTCATGAAAATTTATTTGTTGTTGAGTTTTCTCAACCTATTCTAAGTGTCTTGGATCGTTATGGACAGTTACCGATCCCACCATATTTTAATCGTGAAGCAGAAGAAATCGACACTGAACGTTATCAGACCGTCTTTCATGATCCTCAAAAAATTGCCAGTGTCGCAGCACCTACCGCAAGTTTGCATTTTGATGAAACACTTTTGCAAAAGTTAGCCCAAAAAGGAATTCAAACAACCTTCGTAACCTTGCATGTCGGTGCAGGTACGTTCTTGCCTGTACGAACCAATGATATTGAAAATCATACCATGCATAGTGAATGGTGTGATGTACCTGAACAAACCGCAAAGTTGATTCAAGAAACTCAGGCACGTGGCAACAAGGTGATTGCTGTTGGTACTACCGCGACCCGTGCGTTAGAAAGCGCAGCACAAGCACATCATGGTCAATTGGCGGCATGGACAGGCGATACACAAATCTTTATTTATCCTGGTTATCAATTTTGCGTGGTTGATCGCATGATTACCAATTTTCATCTTCCTGAATCGACCTTACTCATGTTGGTTTCTGCATTATCCAGTCGAGACAATATTTTAAATGCCTATCGACATGCGGTAGACGCAGAATATCGTTTCTTTAGCTATGGCGATGCCATGCTGATTGATCGCGCAGAATAAACCAACATACGTCTTTTGACTCAAGATTTACAATCCAGTGGCATAACATCTGTAATTAATTGTGGCACTGGATGAAAGAATCTAGGAAAATAACGCTCTTTTACTCATCAGCGAACTGTTTTTTCGCCTTGATCTGGATTATTGAATGAAGTTTGAAAAACTAGGCCAATCGGGACGTGCCCGTCGTGGTCGTTTAACCTTAGAACATGGCACCATTGAAACACCCGTGTTTATGCCTGTCGGGACGTATGGCACGGTCAAAGGCATGTTGCCTCGTGATATTGAAGATATTCAAGCCCAAATTATTTTAGGCAATACCTTCCATCTATATTTACGTCCTGGTTTGGATGTGATTCGTGAACATGGTGGTTTGCATGGTTTCATGAAATGGAATAAACCGATTCTGACCGATTCTGGTGGCTTTCAAGTATTCAGTCTTGGGGCAATGCGTAAAATCAAAGAAGAAGGTGTCACCTTCCGCTCTCCGATTGATGGTTCAAAAGTATTTTTGTCGCCAGAAATCTCCATGGATATTCAGCATACATTGAATTCCGATATCGTGATGATTTTTGATGAATGTACACCATATCCTGCCACCCATGACGAAGCACAAAAATCGTTACAATTGTCATTGCGTTGGGCAAAGCGCTGTAAAACACAACATCATGCTGTATTAAAAAATAAAAATGCGTTATTTGGTATTATTCAAGGCGGTATGTATGAAGATTTACGCGATGAATCCTTAAATGGCTTACTTGAGATTGATTTTGATGGTTATGCCATTGGCGGTTTATCTGTCGGAGAACCAAAAGAAGAAATGATCAAAGTCCTTGATTACCTTCCGAATAAAATGCCACATGACAAACCACGTTATTTAATGGGCGTGGGCAAACCTGAAGATATTGTAGAAGCAGTACGCCGTGGTGTCGACATGTTCGACTGTGTCATGCCAACACGTAATGCCCGTAATGGACATTATTTTGTGACCGATGGTCTGGTGCGTATTCGTAACAGTCAATATCGTCATGATCAAGGACCACTTGACCCACATTGTGATTGTTACACCTGTAAAAACTTTACACGTGCCTATTTATTCCATTTGGAAAAATGTGGTGAGATGCTGGGTTCAATGCTCGGCACAATTCACAATCTGCGTTATTACCAACGCCTGACTGAAGCAATGCGAGATGCTTTAGATGCTGGCACTTTTGATCATTTTGTCAGCGATTTTTATGCGCGACGCGGGCTGGATGTACCGCCTTGCCCTGCTGATGATGCATAATTGACATACCCTTACTTTACAACATTTGCGCTAATTGCCAAGACAATGTAAATTGCTCAATTAGTCAGTAAATCTCATGGATATTAGGAAACCGTAATGAGCTTGTTTATCTCTACTGCTCACGCTGCCGAAGGCGCTGCACAACAACCGAGCATGATTGCCAACATTGGTATGATTGTTGTTTTTATTGCTATTTTTTATTTTCTAATTTGGCGTCCTCAATCTAAGCGAGCAAAAGAACATCGTTCGCTCATCGAAAGCCTAGGGGTGGGAAGTGAAGTTGTTTTTGCTGGTGGTTTGATGGGGCGTATCACTAAAATTGAAGGTGATTATGCTGTTGTTGAATTAAATCGTGGCAATGAAGTAAAAATCCAACGTGCTAGTGTAGTTTCAGTTCTACCTGAAGGTACGCTTAATAGTCTTTAATTTCTCACATAAGTCGTACTACCGTACGACTTTCTTATTTTAAGAAGATAGCAAATGCGTTACCCTGCATGGAAATATTTGCTGATTATTGTGGTTTTAGTGATCAGTACATTATACGCACTGCCAAGTTTGTACCCAGATGAACCTGCTGTTCAGATTTCGGGAGCAAAGGCTGGAACTCAAATGGACCAGTCGATTTTGCAAAAAGCAGAGCAGATTTTAAAAAGCCAAAACATTAGTAGTCACGACAACAGCTTTACGAATAATGCGGCGTTGTTACGTGTCAGCAATACACAAGCTCAATTAAAAGCAAAAGAAGTTTTGCGTCGTGAATTGGGTGACCAATATGTTGTTGCTTTAAACCTTGCCCCAACTACCCCGCAATGGCTACAGAACATTGGTGCCAAACCAATGAAATTAGGTCTCGATTTACGTGGGGGTGTTCATTTCTTACTTGAAGTGGACATGGACAAGGCAATGTCGCAACGTTTGGATACGTCTGCAACTGACCTTCGCCGTCAATTCCGTGATAACAACATTAAATTCAATGGATTATCATTGAACAATAATGCCATCACAGTGCAGTTCGCCAATAATAATGACCGTGATGCTGCGATGAGTTTTTTACGTCGTAATGGCAATGAATTTACACAACAAGCGATTGCAACCGATACTGGCCCAACGCTACGTTTGGTATATACAGATGCCCGTCGTCAAGAAATTCAATCCTATGCTGTCAATCAGAACTTAACCACTTTACGTAATCGTATTAATGAGTTAGGTGTCGCAGAAGCATTGGTGCAAAGTCAGGGTAGTAACCGTATTGTCGTTGAATTACCAGGTGTACAAGATACTGCCGAAGCCAAACGTGTTTTAGGTCGTACTGCAAATCTGGAGTTCCGTTTAGTCTCTGATCTTAATGACCAATATATCGACCCATATACTGGGAAATCGAACGGACAAGCTGCACCTGCAGGCACTGAATTATTTGCTTATGAATCGCTAGATAGTGGTCGCCAATTGCTCTTGAACCGTAACCGTATCTTAACAGGTGAGCGTGTTCAAAATGCATCTTCTGGCTTAAGCCAAGATACAGGCGGTGCAGAGGTTAATATTACCCTCGACAGCGCAGGCGGTAAGCTCATGTCTGATGCAACCCGTAGTGCTGTAGGTAAGCGCATGGCTGTTTTGTTTATCGAGAATAAACAAAAAATCAGCTACGTCACCGATCCAAAAACAGGTGCACAAACTGAAGTTCGTACCCCTTATGCCGAATCTGTGGTGATTAATGCTGCCACTGTGCAGCAAGTGTTGGGTTCACAATTCCGCATTACTGGTTTAAGTTCTCCACAAGAAGCGTCTGAATTGGCATTGATGTTACGTTCAGGTGCGTTGGCTGCACCCATGTACTTTGTTGAAGAACGTGTTGTGGGACCGAGTTTGGGTCAGGAAAATATCGACAAAGGTATTCTCTCAACTGAAGTTGGCTTTATCTTGGTGGCCATCTGGATGGTCGTGTTCTTCCGTCTATTTGGTTTAATTGCCAATTTTGCGTTGATCTTCAATCTGGCCATGATTCTTACAGTCATGTCTTGGTTAGGCGCGTCATTAAGCCTTCCGGGTATTGCGGGGATCATTATTACTATTGGTATGGCGGTAGATGCCAACGTTTTGATTTGTGAACGTATTCGCGAAGAGATGAAATGGGGTGCATCGCCGAAACAAGCAATTGTGGCAGGTTATGATCGTGCGTATAACACCATTATCGACTCCAACCTGACCACCTTCATCGTTGCGTTTATTCTGTTTGCAATTGGTACAGGCCCGATCAAAAGCTTTGCTGTAACACATATGATTGGTATTGTCTGCTCAATGTTCACATCTATTACAGTGACGCGTGCAATTGTACAAATCATTTATGGCAAACGTAAAAACTTGAAAAAGTTGAGTATTTAAGGAGATCAAAGATGACCAATAAGACTCAACCAACTTCAAAACAATACGGGCGATCTGACGACGAACGTGTGATTGGTTTTATGAAGATCAGCAAACCTGCTGCCTTCGCTTCCATTCTCATCACCATTGCAAGTATCTTTTTTATTGTTTTCCGTGGTCTAAACTTAGGCTTAGACTTTACGGGAGGTATCGCCGTTGAAGTGACCTATCAAAAAGCAGCAGATCAGGAACAGATTGTACAAACGTTACAATCCGCTGGCTTTCAGCATGCTGTGGTACAAACGATGGGAAGCAATACCGATCTTCTGATCCGTATGCCTGTGCAACATGTCAAAGTTGAAGACTTGAATAATACCTTATCGAAAGCGGTGCAGATTCCAAACAATACTGCCACCATTCACAAAGTAGATTCTGTGGGTGGGCAAGTAGGTAATGAATTGTACTTACGTTCAGCGGGTGCCGTTGCTTTGGCATTGGTATTAATGCTGATTTATGTCACGATTCGCTTTGAGTTTAAACTCGCGGTTGGTGCCATTCTCTCGTTATTCCACGATATTTTGGTGATTCTCGGTATTTTTGCACTGATGCAATGGCCCTTTGATTTAACCGTTCTTGCTGCTGTGTTAGCGGTCATTGGATTCTCATTGAACGATAACATTGTTGTGTCAGACCGTATTCGTGAAAACTTTCGTAAAATCCGCGGTGCAAGCCCACGTGAAATCGTGGATATTGCATTAACTGAGACTTTACGCCGTACCATTCATACCTCAATGACATTGCTTTTGGTTGTTGTTGCGATGTTAATGATGGGTGGTGAAGGCTTACGCTGGTTCTCCGTTGCAATGATTATTGGTGTGTTTGCAGGGACATACTCGTCAATCTATATCGCAACAGCTTATGCCCTATGGCGTGGTTTGAATCGTCAGGATTTTATTGTCCAAGTGAAACCAGAATTTGAAGATGAACCAAAAATTCCTTAATGGATGGTTTAAATTCAACTGATGAAACAGCATCTTCGGATGCTGTTTTTTTATAAGCAGTTTTTTTCAAGAAAATGCTAAATAGAATGAAATTGAATTTGTGGGAACTGCACTGTTTCCCGCCACGCTAAACTGAGTATCGCACCATCCCGAATTTCCTGATGATAACAAAAATTTCCAAGTTCTGAATGCTGGCATCGCCCCTGCCATTGGTGTATGTCAATATTCGTATCCAGTTCATTTAAACTCATCCGTATTCCCAGACCACACGCTTTTAAAATTGCTTCTTTTGCCGTCCAGACCCGAAACCAATACTCGATTGAATCGCCTGATTGTTGCCATTTTTCTAATTCATGAGGATGAAATGCATGTTCAGCCAATGCTTGAAAACGTACCTTGCGTTGTAGTGATTCAACATCAATCCCAATATCCGTCATAGTTTGACTGATAGCCAATGCATAATGCTCTCGACTGTGACTATGATTAAATTCAAGCTGAGGGACGTTTTTTAGATACGGCTTACCATATTCAGAGCGTGCTATTTCCAGTTGTGAAGGTTGCAGCTGTAATACTTTGGCAAGCAGGCGATGTCGGACATGTTCAATATGAAACTGTTGATGCTTTTTGAAACTGGTCCGACTCAGATTATCTTCATGTAAGACAGGGATAAACCGTGCCAATTGCTGAAAATAAATATCTATATTCGCCATGCCAACAGTTTATCCTTGCTAATTTTTTATTGTGCTGTCAATCGAGCAAATACTTTCTGATCTAGATTTGCCTTCCACTTCAAGGCATTACGATGGATTTTTTCACCATGTTGCTCCAGATTTTGACTTGCTGTAATACGTGAAGTGACCTGATTTTGCTGGATGCTATAGGTCAATTGGAGATAATGACCACGTAAATGAATTCCTGCAATGACTTGATTGGCATCAGCACGTTCGACAATCCAACCTTGATGTGCAACACCTTGAATTGTGGTTTTAATCGTATTGGCAATGCCACTGTTAGCAACAGCTGGACTCGCACTAATAACAGTAGATTGCGGTATTGGCTGTGTGGTACAGCCAACCATTGCAGCTGTCATGATAGTCGCTGCGATAAGCAATATTTTTTTATTCATGAAGGTATCCTTTTAAAATTCAATCTATGGTTTTGAATTTAATGTTCACTATATCGTTTAAAAATCAGTGATGTATTAATGCCACCGAAGGCAAAATTATTACTCATGATGGTGTCAGTTTCAATACATCTTAATTGTTTCACAATATAATCAAGTTCTGCACATTGTGGATCGGGTTGTTTTAAATTTAAGGTTGGAACAAATTGCTGACGACGAAGCATTTCTATACTTAACCATGCTTCGATTGCACCACATGCGCCTAAAGTATGCCCAAAATAACTTTTCAGCGAGCTAATCGCAATTTTACCAAACACATCTTTTGTCGCTAGGCTTTCAGCAATATCTCCATGATCTGTTGCTGTACCATGCGCATTGACGTATCCAATCTGTTCTGGCGAAATTTGTGCATCTTTGAGCGCTAAACGCATACACTTCGCCATACTGTCACGATCTGGACGCGTGACATGTGAACCATCACTATTGCTACCA
>JASGGM010000082.1:0-9571 GCA_047605045.1 Acinetobacter sp.
TGTACCCGTGAATGTGCCGAAGCACAAGGCAAAGATGTGGGTGTCATTGCCACTGAAAAAGGCTGGAATTTATATGTATGTGGCAATGGCGGCATGAAACCACGCCATGCCGAATTGTTGGCTTCCGATTTAGATACCGACACTTTAATCCGTTATATCGACAGATTTTTCATGTTCTATATTGAAACGGCAGATCGTTTACAACGTACCAGTGTATGGCGAGACAATCTTGAAGGTGGATTAGACTATCTTAAAGCCGTGATTGTTGAAGATTCATTGGGCATTGCCGATGAGTTAGAGCGCCGTATGCAACATGTGGTGGCGACCTATCAAGATGAGTGGCGTACAGCCGTAGAAAATCCAGAGGTACGTAAACGTTTCAAAACCTTTATCAACCAAGATGATCAGCGTGATCCGCATATTCAGTTTGCGCAAGAGCGTGGGCAAATCCGTCCATTACGCACTTCAGAGCGTGATCCAAAACGTATCGCTGTAGCGCAATCTTAATAAAGGTAAGGGTAGGAGTAGAACAATGACAAACGTAACGACATATCAAAACCAACACGATCAAGAACGGTGGATCAACATTTGTGAATTAGAAGACATCACGCCAAATACGGGTGTGGGTGCATTGATTGGTGGGCAACCGATTGCCCTATTTCGTGTTGGTGCAGAAGCACGTGTATATGCTGTGAGCAATACCGATCCATTTACTCAGGCCAATGTCATCGCACGTGGTATTTTGGGTGATCTGCAAGGTGAGCGCGTGGTGGCATCACCGATTTACAAACAGCATTTTAGTTTGGCAACAGGCCGTTGTTTGGAAGATAACAGCCAACATTTGGCCGTTTTCCCTTGCAAAATTGAAAATGGGCAAGTGTGGGTGGTACCTGAACCCATGAAAACCTATCTCACCAATACCGCTGTGCAGCAGGAAAAACAAAAGTTGGTTTTGGTGGGGAATGGTCTGGCAGGCATGCGCTGTCTGGAAGATTTAATTGATATGGCACCCGATCGTTATGACATCACAGTCATTGGTGAAGAACCATGGGGTAATTACAACCGTATTATGCTTTCGCCTGTTTTATCGGGTGATAAAACCATTGAAGACATCATGTTGCATCGGCCTGAATGGTATGCCGAGAAAGGTATTCGCTTTATTGCCAATGACCCTGCGGTTGAGATTCATCGTCGTAGAAAACAGGTGACAACCCAAAGCGGTGTGGTGGTGGATTATGATCGACTCATTTTAGCCACAGGCTCAAAACCTTTTATTCCACCCGTTGAAGGGGCTGATTTACAGGGCGTGATGAGTTTTCGGGATGTCTATGATGTTAACCGCATGATTGATTATAGTCAGCAGAAAAAAAATGCTGTGGTGATTGGTGGTGGGCTATTGGGCTTAGAAGCGGCTTATGGATTAAAACGCCGTGGTATGAATGTAACAGTATTGCATTTGGTTGCGGATATTATGGAACGTCAACTGGATGCGACGGCAAGCCGAATGCTGAAACAGAGCATAGAGGATAAAGGGATTCAAGTTCTGACCATGGCCAATACGCAGCGTATCGTAGGTTCTGATGGTCATGTCAGTAAAGTGATTTTACAGGATGGGCGAGAATTACCTGCCGATTTAGTGGTATTCGCTGTGGGAATTAGGCCGAACATGGCATTGGCACAGCAAGCAGGGTTGCGTTGTAACCGTGGGGTATTGGTGAATGACACCATGCAAACCTATGACCCTAGTATTTATGCGGTCGGTGAATGTGTAGAGCATCGTGGGCAAACTTTTGGTCTGGTTGAACCGTTGTGGGGACAAGCCTTTATCTGTGCCTCCCATTTGGCAGAACATGGCAGTTTGACTTTTAAACCGCAACCTGTACCAACACAGCTTAAAGTGAGTGGGGTTGATGTATTCTCCGCAGGGAATTTCGCACCACAGGATGAATTTGAAGAAATCATTTTGAATGATGAAAAACGTCAAATCTACAAACGGATTTTGATTCAAAATCAACGGGTGATTGGTGCAGTATTGTTTGGCGATACCGAAGATGGTGCATGGTATGCCGAGTTGATTGCAGATCGTACGCCTATTCATCAATTCCGTAATAAGCTGTTGTTTGGTCGTGATTTTGCTTTGAAACAGGCAGGGTGAGATTTTCCCACACGTCTTGGAGAATGCAATGAACTCAATTCCCGTCGAACAACAAGATTTGCATGAAAATGTTGTGCAAACCACGTGTCCTTATTGTGGTGTGGGGTGCGGTGTTAAAGCAACTTTGCACAGTGATGGGCATGCTGATACATCTGCCCCGCAATGGACGGTTAAAGGAGATGAACATCATCCTGCGAACTTTGGACGTTTATGCATTAAGGGGAGCCATTTGGCAGATACATTGGGGCTGAAAACCCGTGTATTACAGCCGATGCTTGGGCGAGGTGAAGACCGTACGGCAATCACTTGGCCAGATGCTATTCAACGGATTGCCAATAAATTTCAGGCATGTATTGATAAATATGGTGCAGAGAGCATTGCATTTTATGTATCAGGGCAATTGCTAACCGAAGACTATTATGTCGTGAATAAATTCGTGAAAGGCTATTTAGGTACAGCCAATATCGACACCAATTCACGACTGTGTATGTCTTCCGCCGTTGCCGCCCATAAACGTAGTTTTGGGGAAGACTTAGTTCCTGCCAGTTATGCCGATTTTGAACATACCGATATGGTGGTCTTGGTGGGTTCAAATACGGCTTGGTGTCATCCTGTGTTGTATCAACGCATTATGAAGGCCAAAGCGGAACGCAACTTATTTGTAGTGGTCATTGACCCACGTTTTACCGCCACTTGTGAACAGGCAGATTTACATTTACCGATTTTATCTGGACAGGATGTCACCTTGTTCAATGCCTTGTTGCAGTATTTACAGCACAATGGTTATGCCGATGCAGCATTTATTGCAGCACATACTGAAAATTTACAGGCAGCGCTGAATGCAAGTAGCAATGAACAAGATCTTGCCGATGTCGCAGTTCGTACAGGTATTCAACTAGAGAAATTACAAGAATTCTTTCAAAGGTTTGCGCAGACGTCGAAAGTCATGACGCTATTTTCGATGGGGGTGAATCAATCCTCTCAAGGTGTGAATAAAGCCAATGCCATTATTAATTGTCATTTGCTGACAGGAAAAATTGGACGCCTAGGTGCCGCGCCATTTTCAATGACAGGACAGCCCAATGCGATGGGCGGACGAGAAGTGGGTGGCTTGGCCAATATGCTGGCGGCGCACCTCGATTTAGACAACATTAGCCATCAACAGTTGGTACAAAATTTCTGGGGAAGCCCTCGAATTGCCACACAAACGGGGCTAAAAGCCGTCGATTTGTTTGATGCGGTTGAGCAAGGCAAAATCAAAGCCATCTGGATTATGGCGACCAATCCTGTGGTGAGTTTACCCAATGCCAATCAGGTTAAACGGGCGCTGGAAAAATGTGAGATGGTGGTGGTGTCGGATATCAGTGCCGAAACAGATACCACGGCTTATGCAGATATTTTACTGCCTGCATTGGGCTGGGGGGAGAAAGATGGCACGGTCACCAATTCAGAGCGTCGTATCTCTCGTCAGCGGGCTTTTCTGCCGATGCCCGATCAGGCAAAAGCGGATTGGTGGGCACTTTGCCAAGTCGCGCAAGCCATGGGTTTTACAGGCTTCGATTTTCAATCGTCCTACGAGATTTTTTTAGAACATGCCCGCTTGTCTACCCAAGAAAACTGTTTGCCTGCTATTTCTTCTAGTGACACGCATATGCAGGATAGTACGCGTAAACACGACGCACATTTCCGTTATTTTAATTTACAGGGATTGAGCAATTTAAGCCCACAACAATACCAAGATTTAGCACCAATCCAATGGCCTGTTTATGCATCACTTGACAATAAACAGCCCATAAAAACAGAGGGATTAAAGACAGAACAATTATTTGAAGATGGACGATTTACTTTTGCATCGGGTAAAGCCCATTTTGTTGCCACCCCTGTGGTGGCACCCGTACATGCAACCAGTGAAGATTATCCACTTATTTTGAATACAGGGCGAATTCGTGATCAGTGGCACACCATGACACGAACAGGGTTGTCTTCTGCTTTAACGACACACCGCGCAGAAGCGTATTGTGAAATTCATCCAAATGATGCATTGAAATATGGTGTACAAGAAGGCGGTCTGGTCGAAGTTTATTCGCAATGGGGCAGTTGTGTGTTACGGGTAATGTTGTCACAAGGGGTGCGTCGAGGACAGATTTTTGCACCTATTCACTGGACAGCACAATTTGCTTCCGATGCGCGTATTGGCAAAGTGGTCAACCCTGTAGTAGATGCAATTTCGGGTGAGCCTGAATTTAAACATACGCCTGTGATGATTCGGCCGTTTCATTATCGTTGGCAAGCGGTGTGTTTCATCCGTGATGATGTTGCCAAACAGGCAGTGCTTTCGCTTAAACAATGCAGTTGGTGGAATAAAATTACCACAGCGCATGCAGAGCAATATGAGCTCGCAGATCGGCGTAGTTTCGATGATATTACTGAACAATTAAAAGATTTTTTACCATTTGATGATGCCAGTTATGAGTGGCTACATGTGAAAGATGTACATGAGCAGCGTTGCCATGTGGTGATTGTGCAGGATAATCGTTTGATTGCGTGTTTGTATATTGCGACTCGACATAGCTTGCCTGATCGAGCGTGGGTTGCCAGTTTGTTTAAGCGTCAGCGTTTGAGTGCTGTGCACCGTAAAGCACTGTTGGCTGGTGCGGCCATGAGTGGTGCCAATAGTGATGGGCCGTTGGTGTGTAGTTGCTTTAAAGTCGGTAAAAACCGCATTGTTGATGCGATTAAAAGCAACAATTTAACGAACGAAAAACAGGTCACCGCTTGTCTTAAGGCAGGAGGAAATTGTGGTTCGTGTCTGCCTGAAATTCGGGGCTTGATTAAGGCGTGTCAGCAGGAAGTTGCGGTATAAGTTGATGGCCATCGTCGTGTAAATCTGAAAGCATTTGTGATTGTTTTTATGGTTGTTGATTTGTTGGAATTTATTATATATCAGTAATCTATTTTACATTATGCACAATTAAGTAAATACTTAATCTTTAAAATGATGCATGATGGTTTTTATATCATCGCTCATCATGGAGAATAACGATGGAAAATCAAGTAGAGCAGGAGACTCATCAAGTACACGACAATGTATTTGCCAAAATTGAGCCGTATCATCAACCCGCAGGTGGTTGGGGTGCATTATTGAGTGTTGCTCGCAATTTAAAAAAACAAGAAACGCTTACACGAGGTGCCATTACATTACTTAATGCCAATCAACCGACTGGATTTGATTGTCCAGGATGTGCTTGGCCAGAACAAAAAAACACCCATACGTTTAACTTTTGTGAAAATGGTGCAAAAGCAATTGCCTTTGAAACGACCAGTAAACGTGTCGATGCCGATTTTTTTGCACAGCATTCGGTTACATGGTTGACGCAACAAAGTGACTATTTTTTAGAGCAACAAGGTCGATTAACCGAACCGATGCGCTACGATGCCGTGACGGATCATTATGTGCCGATTGCTTGGGATGATGCATTTCAACTCATCGCCGACAAACTGCATGCTTTGGATCATCCCGATCAAGCGGCATTTTATACGTCTGGGCGTACCAGTAATGAAGCAGCATTTTTATATCAGCTCTTTGTTCGTAGTTTTGGGACCAATAATTTTCCAGATTGTTCCAATATGTGTCATGAGGCCACCAGTTATGGGTTAACGGAAACCATTGGTGTAGGAAAAGGCACTGTTACGCTTGATGATTTTGAACTGGCAGATGCGATTTTTATTTTTGGGCAAAATCCAGGGACCAATCACCCACGTATGTTGGCAACATTAAGTGCGGCATCAAAACGTGGTGCCAATATTATTTCCATTAATCCGTTAAAAGAACGCGGTTTACAGCGTTTTCAGGATCCACAAAATAAAATTGAAATGCTGACCAATAGCAGCACACCCATTAGTAAAAACTACTTCCAGCCGAAGATTGGGGGGGACTATGCTGTGTTATTGGGCATGCTGAAACATTTGCATGAGTGGGATGAACATGCGCGAAGTCTGGGTCGGGATGCGATATTTGATGATGCATTTATTGCAGCGAATACCGTTAATTTTAATACGATTTTAACAGAAGTTACCCAGACGCCATGGCAGGATATTCACGCCCATACAGGGTTAACTGCCGATGAGTTATTACACCTTGCGACCATGTTTAAAGAGGCAAAACGTGTAATCTTTTGCTGGGGGATGGGCATTACCCAACATCGGCACGGTGTAGCCAACATTCATATGCTGAGTAATTTATTACTGAGTCGTGGTCATATTGGACGAGCGGGCGCAGGTGCTTGCCCTGTGCGAGGGCATAGTAATGTGCAGGGCGATCGCACCATGGGAATTAATGAGCATCCGCCTGAAAGCTTGTTGCAACGTTTAGATGAGGTATTTGCAACAACGTTTCCACGTAAACACGGTTTGGGTGTGGTTGAAACCATTAAGGCAATGGCGGAGCAGCGTGTTAAAGTGTTTATTGCCATGGGGGGAAATTTTTCCGAAGCAACGCCAGATACGCATTACACGCATTTTGCATTGCGCCAATGTGCGTTGACGGTGCATGTGGCAACCAAGCTGAATCGCAGTCATTTGGTCTGTGGTCGGGATGCATTAATTTTACCTTGTTTGGGTCGTACAGAACTGGATATGCAAAAACATGGACAGCAATCCATTTCAGTTGAAGATTCCATGAGTAATGTACATTTATCGGCAGGGCGTAATGAGCCTGCTTCAGCGCTATTGTTATCTGAACCCGATATTGTGGCGCGTATGGCAGAAAAAGTATTGCCACATAGCACGATTAATTGGCGTTGGTATATCGAAAGTTATGACCGCATACGCGATGCTATTGCCGAAGTCTTCCCCGATTTTCAGAACTTTAATGCACGGGTCTATCAGCCCAGTGGTTTCCACTTGCATCATCCCGCCAATCGGCATGAATGGCGTACAGCCAGTGCTAAAGCACAATTCTTAATTACACCATTGGCAGACGTCTATGCAGACGATGAGCATCAATTTACGTCACGTTATCAACAGCGACAGCAACAACAGCAGGCCAATCGTCGGATATATACCTTAATGACGATGCGTTCACATGACCAATATAACACCACGCTTTATGGCCTAGATGACCGCTATCGTGGCGTGTTTGGTCTTCGAAAAGTCTTGTTTATGAATGAAACAGATATTCAACAAGCAGGTTTACAGCCCGATCAGTATGTCGATATCGAGAGTATTTATTCAGATGGTGTACAGCGGATGGTGCAGCAATTTCGCATTGTCCCTTACGATATTCCACAAGGTTGTTTGGCGGCATATTATCCTGAAACCAACCCGCTCATTGCATTAAGCAGTCACGATAAACGTGCCAAAATTCCAGCTTCGAAAAATGTACCTGTCATCTTAATTCCATCGGAAGCGCCGCCCATTGTTCAGAATGAAGCAGGCCATAGGGTTGAGGAGATTTGATATGGTCCATTCTTCACAAGGCTTGCTACGACAAATGCACGATTTATCGAAATATGTTGAAACGACATCACAACGTACAGTAGAACAACACGTGCAACAGCAAGTATATACACGGCAGGAGTATGTCATTGAAGAAGTGCCTGTGGCCTTGGTGTATAACGGGATTAGCCATGCAGTAATGATGATGACAGGGGCGAATTTAATTGAATTTGCACTTGGATTTAGCTTATCTGAAGGTATTTTACCTGACTTAAGCGCGTTATATAAAATTGATGTCAAACGTCATACGGTCGGCTTTACGGTCGAGATGGAAATTTCATCAGCCGCTTTTTTTCGCTTGAAACAGCAACGCCGCAATTTGGTTGGGCGTAGTGGCTGTGGTCTGTGTGGCATTGATAGTTTGCAGCAGTTTCAGCAACCCATTGCAAAAATTACCACGCCAGTACAAATCGATTGGTTGAACGACATAGAGCATGCAGTCGCAGCGTTGGCACAGCGGCAACCCATCACGCAACAGACTGGCGCCGCTCATGCAGCGGCATGGATAGAACAGGGTATGATTCAGGCAGTCTTTGAAGATGTCGGACGACACAATGCGCTGGATAAATTGCTCGGATATATTTCTTTGCAAAATATTGATATTTCGAAAGGTTTTGTATTAATGACCAGTCGAGCAAGTTACGAACTAATTCAAAAATGCGTGAAATTCAACATTGCCTTGCTGGCGACTATTTCTGCACCAAGCAGTTTAGCAATTGATCTGGCCCAGCGTGCGGGCATGACGTTGGCTAGTTTCTGTCGCGAACAGCGATTTTCTCTATATAGTTATCCACAGGAGGTCGATCATGCAAGATTCAAACATAGTGACGAATGATGTGCCTCAGATTGATGTGGCGAGGAATTTAGACAAGGATGGCATGACCGATCTGGTCATTTTGGCGGGTGGTCAAGCTCGACGCATGAATGGGATCAATAAATTATTACAGACATTTGATCAGCAAATGCAACTGCTAAAAATTAATCAGCATTTTGGTGGACAAGTAGCACAGAAGCTGATTAATAGCCATCGGGATCAAGTGTTATATCAACGTCTTGTACCAGAAATACAGTGTTTTCAGGATGATGAAACAGGATTTTTAGGCCCTCTTATGGGAATGAAAAGTGCATGGCAATATGTTCAACATGATTATGTGCTGTTTGTACCATGTGATGTCACTTATCTGCCACCGTATGTCTTAAGGACTTTACATCATACGCTTGCCCGTCATCCGCAGGCACATGTGGCTTATGTTGAAATGAATGGCGATGCATTGTATCCATTCTGTCTTATGAAACGTAGTGCATTACCTGTATTGCAACAGCATTTGTCTGCACAGCAATTCAGTTTACGCAAATGCTTTCAACAGTTACATGCACAAAAACAGAAATTTCAACATCGTAGTTTGATATTTCACAGTATTAATTCATTTGATGAACTGCAACAATATCAACAAATGAATTTATTGAGTCAGCCGAAATATACGTTGGCACAATCTACTGGCGAGGTTTAATAAGCATGCAAAATTCGTTATGGCATGACCAATTCACACGACAGAAACGCAAACTACGCATTTCCGTAACAGATCGGTGTAATTTTAAATGCCGTTATTGCATGCCAGAACATCCACAGTGGATGGACAAAAAGCAACTACTGAGTTTTGAAGTGCTTTATGAATTTTGTCAGCTTATGGTTGAAGGTGGAATACAGCATATTCGTATTACGGGTGGAGAACCCTTAATGCGTCAGGGGGTAGTGAACTTTATTGCCTCACTCAAACCATTGCGGGATAAGGGATTACAACGTATTTCCATGACCACCAATGCGCATTACTTAGTGAAATATGCCACAGCACTGAAACAGGCGGGGCTGGATGATTTAAACATTAGTTTAGATAGTTTGGATGCGGAACAATTTCAACA
>JASGGM010000083.1:0-9437 GCA_047605045.1 Acinetobacter sp.
CACGTTACTGACCTGAATCCTTTTTTTGCATTAAAAAGGCCTGAACAGTACCTGCCTTGGTATGTTTGATCAGCTGCCAACTGCGAGGAAGTGTGAGTTGATCAATTGCTCGATCTGCTTCCACATAAATAAAAGCATGGTTGGCAATAACTGGGTCTGCCAGTTCGGCTAAAGTCTTCCAAAGATTTAAACCATAAGGTGGATCTAAAAATACCACATCAAATTGTTGCTTCAGTGTTGGAAGGACTAACTCTGCTTTATTTGCGTATAGCTGGCAATTACTCACTTGTAACAACTGCATATTTTTTTTTAAATATTCAACTTGTTGTCGATCGGGTTCAATCATCACCACACTGTTTGCACCACGAGAAAGCGCCTCAAACGCCAAAGCACCAGAACCTGTACAGATATCTAATACTTTTGCATTTTGAATATCCCACATTAACCAATTGAACAGTGTTTCTCTGACTCGATCGGGGGTTGGACGTAATCCTTCAATACTGGCAAAAGGGAGTACACGACGTTTCCATTCACCCCCAATAATTCTGAGCTGATTTTTCATTATTCACTCACCTGCACTTGAGAAGCGGCCTGATGACGATGATTGAGCGTGGATGCAGTGGTTGATGCGGTTGGCTTGGGTTTATTGGCATTTGGTAATGCATTTGGATTCGCTTGTAGAAAAGCATTATTACTTGGAATTTCTCCCGGTTGTACACCTGCTGTCATCAGACTACCTGTAACTGGACGTGGCACGGGCACAATTGGATTGTTCTTACGACGAAGTAACCAATAATCAAAAACAGGGCGTGCCAATTGTGCAGCTGAACCACCGTGGCGTCCATTTTCCCAAATGACGGCAATGGCAATTTGTGGATTTTCTGCAGGTGCGAAACCAACAAACAGCCCATGATCCAGTTGGCGTTCGGTCAGTAAAGCCTCATTATAGCGTTTACCTTGTGCAATACTTTTCACTTGCGCGGTACCTGTTTTACCTGCAATTTGGTAGGCAGTTGTTCGAATACCACGCCCTGTACCTGCATTAATCACACCCGCCATTGCATTTTTCATGTTTAGCCAATCTTTTTCGGTGCCGTTAAATTTAACTTTACCATCTGGTGCATTCCGAATAGGGAATGTTTTAGCACCTTTCGTGGCACTTAAAACATGGGGGACAACATGATTACCTTCATTGGATAGAATAGATGTGGCCATTGCGAGCTGTATTGGTGTCGCGGTAAAAGCACCTTGTCCGATGCTGACAGAGATTGTTTCGCCCTTCAGCCACTTGCTTTTACGAACTCGCATTTTCCATTCAGGGTTAGGGTATAAACCTGAATTCTCACTTGGCAGATCAATTCCTGTTTTTTCTCCAAACCCAAACTGGCGCATCCATTGATTCATGTTCTCGATGCCCATTTGATTGGCCAAAATATAGAAAAAAGTATCGCAAGATTCACGAATGGCTTTGTCTAGATCGACAATCCCATGTCCAGTTTTTTTCCAGTCACGAAATTTATGGGAATCACCAGGTAAATGAAAATAACCTGGATCATTAATTTTTGTGCCCCAGTCAATCACGCTATAATGAATACCCCCTAAACCCTCCATAGGTTTAATGGTTGAGCCAGGTGGGTAGACTCCTTGTAAAGCACGATTAAACAAAGGCTGATCGATATTGTCACGTAAACCGCTATAATCTTTACTGCTAATACCTGAGACGAACAAATTCGGGTTAAAACTCGGGCTAGAGACCAAGGCTAAAATTTCACCCGTACGTGGGTCCATGGCGACAATCGCACCACGTCTACCTGCAAGTTGTTCAGAGGCAACCATCTGCAAACCATAATCTAAAGATAAATATAGATCATTCCCTCGCGTCGGATCTTTACGACCGAGATGGCGAAGTACGTTGCCATGTGCATCGGCTTCAATGGATTCATTGCCTGGTGTGCCATGTAATAAATCTTCATAGGATTTTTCGACACCAATTTTGCCAATCAGGTTGGTGCCTGCATATAAATCTTTATCAATCGTTTTTAATTCTTTATCGTTAATACGTCCGACATAACCAATAACGTGGGCAAATAACTCACCATAAGGGTAATAACGTGTCATTTGGGTTTCAATACGAACCCCTGGGAATTGGTATTTAACTTCACTGAATTTTGCAATTTCAGTTTCATTCAAGTTCAGTTTTAAAGCTACGCGTTCTGTTTTCTTGGCTGTTTTAATTCGACTATTAAAACGATCGACATCTTCTTGCGATAAATGTAATAACGGAATAAGCCGATGAACCGTATCATCAATATCGTCGACATCTGCTTTACTCAATGTTGCGGTAAAAACAGGGTAATTGTCTGCCAGTAAAATACCATTGCGGTCATAGATGTATCCGCGTGCAGGGGCAAGCGGTTGTAAACGAATGCGATTATTGTCTGATGCGGTACTATATTCTTCATAGTGAAAAATTTGTAGATAGACATAGCGTGCAATCAGAATACCAAAACAAACAATGACAATGGCGATAGCAATGAAAATTCGACTACGAAAAAGGCGTTTTTCTTGCTGCACATTCTTGAGCGGAAAATGTTGCTTCATAGTCGTTTCATTAAATCTGATAGGGAGTGAGAAAAGCGCATCATTTTAACCTAACAACTGCTTGAATGAAGCAAGTATTTTCAAATTCTGTGTAAAACTTGTAGTTTTATCACATTTGCATCACCACAATGGGCATAATTCGAATGATTGGCTACAAGCAAATTTGATAATCTGTTAAAGTCACAGACAATGTATAATATGCGTTTTCTGAATCTCATTAAGTAATTTTGAAGTCACCCCATACGAGAACACTTCATGTTTGAATTTATCAGTCACTTATGGCAAACCTTTGTCAACCGCCCTGACCATTGGGCAGTTATAAGTATTATTCCAGTGACTGCATTTGTAACATGGGCACATGTATGGATGGCGCTACGCATGGTGTTTTTCCCCATCAAATTTTGGGGATTCCATATCGGCAATATACCGATTGGCTGGCAGGGAATTGTGCCACGTAAAGCAGGGCGTATTTCAGGTATTATTACGGACAATACCTTGAGCAAAATTGGCTCACTGAGTGAATTCCTAGAGGCTATGGATCCTCAGGAAATGGCGAAAATTATCGGTGATCAGGTGAATCGCGAGCTGGAAAATTTAATCGATGAGATCATGCTCGAACGCAATGGTGTGCTATGGGAAAATATTCCATTTTCAATTAAACGACGGATTTACGATCAGGCACATAAACAGCTTCCAGCCATTTTACAGCATCTTGTAACAGAGTTGACGTATAACGTGGAATCGTTGGTCGATATGCGTGAAATGGTGGTGAGCCAAATGGAAAATGACCGCCGATTAATGGTTCGCATGTTTCTTAAAGTCGGTCAGAAAGAAATTAATTTTATTTGGCATATTAGTGCGTTAATTGGTTGTGTATTTGGTCTTTTTCAAATGCTGGTCTGGTTTATTGTACCTTGGCATTGGACGGTTCCTTTTTGGGCATCCATTTGGGGATTCTTAACCAACTGGATTGCAATCTGGATGGTCTTTAATCCTGTCTATCCGCATTATGTTCGCTATCCACAATTTTTTCGCCGCACTAAAAAACTGCAATTCCCATGGGTTATCCCTGTTATTCCACGTATAGGTACGTATAATATTCAGGGCGCTTTTATGAAGCGTCAGGATGAAGTGTCTGAAGTGTTTGCAAAAGTGGTGACTGAAGAGTTAATTACTTTAAAAACCATTATGACTGAAATGATGTATGGTCATCACAAGGATAAAACGCGCCGTATAGTGAAACAACATGTCAATCAAATTATGGATACGCCTTTGGTCCGAACAACTTTACAGTTGTCTCTAGGTCCGAAAGAATATGCCCGATTAAAAACTGACTTGATTGATCGTTCGATTGAAATTACCATGGTGCCTGTGAGTGATCCTGCGTTTAATGCAAGTCGCGCCCGTAAAATTTTTCAGATGTTTTGTGACCGAATTCGAGAACTTACACCACATGAATTTCAAAATCTTTTACGTCCCGCATTTAAAGAGGACGAATGGATTTTAATTTTGTTAGGCGGTGTAACAGGGTTTATTGCAGGTACAATACATCTGTTCGTTGCTTTTTTATGATACTTGAATATTTAGGTTGCCGAATAGACACCAAAATATTGAAGACAGCTTTACTATAGATGAGGATTTATTAAATGCGCATTATTTTACTCGGACCACCTGGAGCAGGTAAAGGTACACAGGCCCAGTTGATCTGTAAGCGCTATGATATCCCACAAATTTCAACCGGTGATATGCTCCGTGCTGCAATTCGTGAAGGTACTGAATTGGGTTTAAAAGCCAAAAGTGTCATGGAAGCTGGTGGTTTAGTCTCGGATGACTTGATTATAGGTCTGGTAAAAGAGCGTATTGCACAACCTGATTGTGTCAATGGCTGTATTTTTGATGGTTTCCCACGCACTATTCCGCAGGCGGAAGCATTGGAAAAAGAAGGCATCAACATTGATCACGTGATTGAAATTGACGTTCCAGATGCAGAAATTGTAAAGCGTCTTTCAGGTCGTCGTCAGCACCCAGCATCAGGTCGTGTTTATCACACTATTTACAATCCACCCAAAGTGGAAGGTAAAGATGATGTAACAGGTGAAGATTTGGTACAACGCCCAGATGATCAAGAAGAAACGATTCTGAAACGTTTGGGTTCATACCACACTGAAACTGAGCAATTGGTTGGCTTCTACCAAGGTCGTGCTACTTCAGGTGAAAATGCACCAAGCTATGACAAATTAAATGGCTTACGTGCCATTGAAGAAGTGCAAAGTGAATTATTCGCAATTTTGGATCAATCTAAATAATCATTCTGATGTATGAATGATTGGATTTGAGATGAAAAGAGCCCTAAAATCAGTGGGCTCTTTTTTATTTTGGAGATACTGAGGCGATGCTTATTAAAATTGCAGTTGTTATCTTGATTGTGCTGAGTATTGTGGTGCTGATACTGTTAATACGACAAAGCAAACGTCTATTAAATGATACAGTACAACAAGGTACAGCTCAGCCTAAACGCCAGCGCCTTCGACAAGTGCATCCTGAAATTCAGCGTCAAATCGAACAACGCAAAAAACAACAGTCGCCTGAGGATTAATTTTTTGATCCAGTAAAGCAGGCGCTGAGACGCTGATTATTTTCGAGCCCCAAATTCAAACCGATCTGGCCAGTTACAGACATCAGAAACGACACATTCCGCACATTTTGGTTTGCGTGCAATACAACAATAACGACCGTGTAAAATTAACCAGTGGTGTGCATCGATCATAAATTCTTTGGGAATCACTTTTACCAAACGATGTTCAACTTCAAGAACATTTTTGCCAACGGCTAAACCTGTTCGGTTTCCTAAACGAAAAATATGTGTGTCTACTGCCATTGTAGGTTGACCAAACGCCGTATTTAAAACGACGTTGGCAGTCTTACGACCAACACCTGGCAATGCTTCTAAATCGGTACGACGGTCTGGGACTTGCCCCTGATGTTTTTCAATGAGAATTTGGCAGGTTTTAATGACATTTTCAGCTTTAGAATTATATAGCCCAATAGTTTTAATATAATTCTTAAGCCCATCAACACCTAAAGCCAAAATTTGTTGTGGTGTATTGGCAATCGGGAATAATTTATCGGTTGCTTTATTAACACTGACATCTGTTGCTTGTGCGGACAGCATCACTGCAATTAACAATTCAAATGAGGATGAGAAATTTAATTCAGTGGTTGGATGAGGGCGCTGTTCTCGCAAACGTTCAAAAAAAATCTGAATTTGCTTCTTGGTCATATTCTTACTAATGGATAGTTGAACGCCACTCATGCACTTACCCCATGTAATTGTTCAAGCTCGTTGTGTAAAGACATCAGTTGCTGACGTTTATTGGCATCATCGCGCACGCTCAGCTGTTTTTCTAATTTTTTAATTTGAGTGCGAATCTTTGCCAGTTGAATCGTAGTTTTAGCATCATGTTGTACTGTCATATCTTGGTTTTTTTCTGAAACCTCTATAACGGGTAATGCTTTTAAATGTTGTGAAAACTGAGCAAATAAATCGCTATCGATTTCAGCACGAACGACAGGACCTTTACGATTGGCTCGGCGTAATTCTTCACGTTGAATATGTGCATAATAGCGATAACGCAAATCGGTTTGCAGTTCTAATTGCTGCTGCGGGGACGGTATTGGTTGTGGGTCGGGAATGAGATCAATACAGTCGACAGGGCAAGGTGGAATACACAATTCACAGCCTGTACAAAGATCATTCAAGATAGTATGCATGAGCTTACCGCTACCAATAATGGCATCGACAGGACATGCATTGATACATTTGGTACAGCCAATACATTCATCTTCACGAATAATGGCTTTCATCCTTTGTGGACGGCCATCTGCCTGTACAGCCCAAACGCTTTCTTCCGCTTTTAAGATGGGACGATTCAGTAGTTTTGCCAAAGCATCAGCGACGGGTTGTCCACCTGGGACACACTTATTGGCGTCTTCACCATTGGCCATCGATTGAGCATAAGGTAGACAGCCATCACGATGTCCACATAAACCACATTGGGTTTGCGGAAGTAAGGCATCAATTTGCTGGATGAGAGGAAAGTTCATACTCATTTGGCTACTTAATTCAATCATTTGGAGAAACGTAAAAGGGTGGGGTCGATGGTTCGACTTACCGAATAGGTTGCTATTTTAGCATAGTTCCCATGCATGGAGCTGTCGTTTCACACCGTATAGAAGTACCGAATGCAGATCTTCTTGAAAATAAAGAAGCTGACCTAAGTCAGCTTCCAGTGTTTTACAGGCAGTTTAAATATTATTTTTCAACAAAAGCACGTTCAATAACATAGTCGCCCATTTCACCCATACGTGGTGATTCTTTTAGACCATGTTGATCGAGCAATGCTGCAACATCTTTTAAGAATGCAGGGCTACCACACAACATGGCACGGTCAGTTTCACGATTAAAACGCGGTAGACCGACTTTTTCAAACAATTCACCACTTTCAATAGCAGTTGTTACACGGCCACGTGTATGGAACTCTTCACGGGTGACAGTTGGGTAATACACCAACTTGTCTTTAATACCTAATTCTTCGAAGAACTCATTATTTGGTAGTTCATTCAAGATTAAATCTTGGTAAGCCAATTCACTAATGTAGCGAGTACCATGAACCACGATGACTTTTTCAAAGCGTTCATAGGTTTCTGGGTCACGGATAATAGATAAAAATGGTGCTAGTCCTGTACCTGAAGATAACAGATAGAGATTTTTACCTGGTAACAGATCGTCATGAACCAAAGTTCCTGTTGGTTTTTTTGAAACTAACAGTTCATCACCCACCTGAATTTTTTGCAGAATTGAGGTAAGCGGGCCATCTGGTACTTTGATTGAGAAAAATTCAAGCTCTTCTTCATAATTCGCACTGGCGATTGAATAAGCACGCATTAATGGTTTGCCATTGACTTCAAGGCCGATCATGACAAACTGACCATTTTTATAACGCAAAGTTTGGTCACGAGTGACTTTAAAGCTAAATAATGTGTCATTCCAATGATGAACATGGGTAACGCGTTCTGAAAAAAAAGCAGCCATTCGAAAATTCTCAAGTACGAATATAAAATTGATGTCTATTTTAATCTAAAATTAAAGACGATAAACTGAATATATTTAATGGTGTTTATAAGAAAAAATGATGAGTAATTCATTATATGTGCCAACCATTGGTGTGATGCGATCGCCTTTCGACGAAAAATTTGGTATTCCTCGCCAGCCTAATCTGGTTGAAGTTGAAGGTTATATTGAAATGAGCGTACCTTTCAATAACCCATTGGCATTTGAGGGTTTAAGTCAATTTAGTCATTTATGGCTAATTTGGCAATTTCATGAAAATAAAAATATAGAGAGCAATGGGGCCTTCCGAGCACAAATTAGACCACCACGGTTAGGTGGCAATAAAAAAATAGGCGTATTTGCTTCCCGCAGTATGTATCGGCCAGCACCTCTTGGATTATCGGTGGTTAAATTTCAACGTATCGAATACGTTGCTGATCAATTAAGAATTTATGTCACTGGAAGTGATTTATTGAATGGAACGCCGATTGTTGATATTAAACCGTATATTGCCTATTCAGATTCCATTCCATATGCAGAAAGTGGTTATGCACAAGATGAACCACAACGTAAATTGGTCTTGTGGGATGAACTGGCTCGGCAGCAACGAGATGAATGCTACAGGCAAGGACATTTAACGACGCAGCGATGCAATGAGCTGGAGCAAATTCTGGCTTTAGATCCTAGACCTGCTTATCAAGATGACCCTGAACGAAAATATGGTATGCGATTCGCTGGTTTGAATGTTAAGTTTTCTGTCAAGGATGATCAGGTCATAATTTTTAATATTATAAAATGTTAAATTGAATAAATTCTAAGTTAATCCTGAACGAAGTGTCTTAAGATTCAACTCATCTTCACTTGCTTCAATGGCGTTATCGCAAAATGACAAAGGAGTTTTTGCAATGAAAAAATTAATATGTGTTCTGGCGCTAGGCGTATCTGCATCAGCTTTTGCACAAAATCAGCCTACTGTAAATCAAGCAGCGATTCATACAGGACAAACTACGACTGTTAAACAGGCGTTGACGTTCAAAGATAATCATAAAGTACAATTGAAAGGCTATGTCACGAAAGCATTAGGCGATGAAAAATATGAGTTTCGTGATAAAACAGGGCATATCACAGTAGATATCGATGATGATTTATGGCAAGGCAAACCGATTTCGCCAACCACACCTGTGACCATTCTAGGTGAAGTGGATATTGATTATAAGCCAATTAAACGTGTTGAGATTGATGTTGAGCATGTCAATTTTTAATATAAAAACATCATGCGTATTTTAATTGCCGAAGATGACATCTCCCAAGCTGAAAGTATCCAACTCTGGTTGGAGATGGATGGTTACAGCATTGATTGGGTGCAACGAGGTGATCATGCATTACAAGCGATTGTAACGCATGATTACGATTGCATTTTGTTAGATCGAGGCTTGCCTTACCTATCAGGCGATGAAGTGATGCAAGCCATTCGTAAAAAAGGCAAAAATACGCCAATTTTATTGATTACCGCAAGAGATAGCATTGAAGATCGTGTCGCAGGTCTAGATTTAGGCGCAAATGACTATTTGGTTAAACCATTTAGTTTAGATGAGCTTTCAGCCCGAATACGGGTGCAACTTCGTTTACAGGCAAAGCAGCTTGGACAATATCTGCAATGGTCAAATTTAAAATTAGATTTACAAAAAAAATATGTATTGGTCGATGAGCAACCTTGTGAACTCAC
>JASGGM010000084.1:0-9409 GCA_047605045.1 Acinetobacter sp.
TGCATCTATGAGTTTCATCACCAGCGTCGAAGCCAATAACATCCCCAGATGAGTCATACATCATAACACACCACTGGAAAAAGTCTGTGTGTTTTATCAACAGATCGTTCAGTACGATGTATTTAATCTGTATATTGCGCTAGTATTTGCTTTTTCAAGTTGCACATTTCAAAACAATTATGTCTTATTTACTTGCACTCGATCAGGGAACGACTTCTAGCCGAGCCATTATTTTTGATGAAAACGGTAAAATTCATGCGACAGCGCAACGTGAAATTCAAATTAAAACACCTCATTCTGGTTGGGTCGAACAAGACGCCAATGAAATTTGGACAACACAAATCTCGGTTGTACAACAAGCTTTGGCTTCGGCACGTATCTTGGCCAAAGATATCGTCGCATTGGGTTTAACCAATCAACGTGAAACCACAGTGGTTTGGGATAAACGTACAGGTCAACCACTGGCCCCTGCCCTAGTCTGGCAAGATCGCCGAGCAACGCAGTGGTGTAATGCACTCATTCAACATAATTATTTAGACAAAATTCATCAAAAAACAGGGTTACGCATCGACCCCTATTTTAGTGCGGGCAAATTGGTATGGTTATTAGATAACATCGAAGGCTTACGTACTTTGGCTGAACAAGGGCATGTGGCATTTGGTACCATCGACAGTTGGCTAATCTGGAATTTAACCCAAGGGGCTACACATGTAATTGAGGTCAGTAATGCCTCACGTACTATGCTGATGAACCTGCAAAAACAAGTTTGGGATGAAGAGTTACTCGATTTATTCCATATTCCGCCTGCCATGTTACCCAAAATTATTCATTCAGATGATTATATTGCCGACACTGCCGAAGGTTTATTGGGCAGTACCCTGCCTATTGCTGGTATATTGGGTGATCAGCAAGCGGCTTTATTTGGGCAGTCCTGTTTTGATGTCGGCATGGCAAAAAACACCTATGGTACAGGCTGTTTTATGCTGTTCAACACGGGTTCTGAAATTCAGTATAGTCAAAACCAATTGCTGACCACATTGGCATGGAATTGCCAAACACAAAGCCATTATGCCCTTGAAGGCAGTGTTTTTATGGCTGGTGCGATTGTGCAATGGTTACGCGATAATCTGGGTATCATCAAAAACAGTGCCGAAGTCGAACACTTGGCAAAACAAGTCAAACATACCGATGGCGTGGTCTTGGTTCCTGCCTTTACGGGTTTGGGTGCGCCCTACTGGGATAGCGATGCACGTGCCTTATTGTGTGGCATGTCCAGAGGAACCACCAAAGCCCATATCGCACGCGCAGCCTTGGAGGCAATTGCATTTCAGGTATCCGATGTTTTAACCGCCATGCAGTCGGATTTATCACAACCGTTAAAAGAATTGCGTGTCGATGGTGGTGCCAGTCAAAATGATATGTTAATGCAGTTTCAGGCCGATATTTTAAACGTTCCTGTATTACGTCCAAAAATGCTGGAATCGACCGCTTGGGGTGCAGCTGCTATCGCAGGCTTAAAGATGGGAACATTCTCTAAATTAGAGGAAATTGCTCAAACTTGGCAATTGGATCGTGCTTTTGAACCTCGTATGTCGGAAGATGAACGACAACAGCATTTACAGCAGTGGCATCATGCCTTAAGTCGGGCAAAATCTGATTTGTAATGCACAGCTTAATGTAAAAATAGACCAAGTGCAGCCACCACAATAGAAATGGCTTCATTGGTCTATGAGCTATGAATGATTAATGTGCTGCATGGCCTGCTGCTGCATTTTTACGTGGTTTCGGGCAAAACCAAATGACGATGGCACTGACAATAAAAACGATGGCGAACAGCAAAAATACATGGTTCACCGACATCGTGAGTGCTTCTTTATCGACTAAATTTGAAATAGTACCCAACGCAGTTTTGTCGCTAAAACCATTTTGCAATAACAATTGTTGTGTATGTTCAGGATTCAAATTTGCAACGATTTCACTACGAGACATTTTAGTGTGGTCATCCCAAAGAGTGACTGCCAATGATGTTCCAATTGCTCCAGACATGGTTCGCACGAAATTCATTAAGCCTGCTGCTGAAGCAATTTCATTCGGCAGCACCGATCCCAACGCAATATTAGAGAGTGGAATAAAGAAGAATGGCACCGCAAAACCTTGCAAAATTTGTGGAAGAGCAAGTGTCATAAAATCGGCTTCATTGTTCCAAAAGGCACGTAACAATGTCACAGCACCCATCAATAAAAAGCCAAAACAGGTTAGAGCACGTTCATCCAGTTTGGTTGCCAGTTTAGCCACAACAGGAGACATCGTGACACTACCAAAGCCCATCATTGCAGTGAGATAACCTGCCCACGTTGCCGTGTAGCCCATATTGGTTTGTAGCCATTGTGGAATAATTACAATACTGCCAAAGAATGCCGCAAAACCAAATGCCAACGCCGTTACGGAAACGGTGAATCCTCGATGTCGAAACACCCGTACATCCACAACAGGATGCTTGTCTGTAAATTCCCAGATTAGAAAAACAACAAAACCGATGGCGGCAACCAACCCCAACGTTAAAATCATGGGGTTATTAAACCAATCCCGATCATGGCCCAAATCGAGCATGAGCTGTAAAGCACCAATCCACAGCACCAGTAGCCCCAAACCAACGCTATCAATTTTGAGTTGCTCGGTCGGTGTTTCGGCAGGTTTCAGCATTTTTAATGCTGCAAAAGCACAGATTAAACCAACAGGCAGGTTAATGAAGAAAATCCAGTGCCACGTTAAGTTATCACTGATCCATCCACCTAAAATAGGGCCAAGAATCGGCCCAATGACGGTGGTCATCGCCCATAGCCCCATTGCCTGCGCATGTTTTTCCTGCGGAAAAATTCGCATAAGCAAGGCTTGGCTAATTGGCATGAGTGGCCCACCAAACAGCCCTTGTCCAATACGGCAAAATACCAGCATTTCCAGACTATTCGACAGTCCACACATCAAGGAAAAGAAAGTAAACCCAAACAGACACATCACAAACACACGGACTGAACCAAAACGCCCAGCGAGCCAGCCTGTTAAAGGAACACAAATTGCTTCCGCGACTGCATAGGAGGTAATGACCCATGTGCCTTGTGAAGTAGAAATGGCTAAATCACCACTGATATGCGTAACTGAAACGTTGGCAATGGTGGTGTCGAGCACCACCATAAAATTTGATAGCGCAATGACAAATGCCGCTAAAAGTAAGCGTCCGCCCGTCAGTTCGGCAATAGGATTGCTTTTATTCATACCGAATTACTTCGAGTCCAATTCAACTTCTGCAGTCATTGAAAGCCCCACGCGTAAGGGGTGTTCCGCCAATTCTTTGGGATCGAGTGCAATACGTACAGGCAAACGCTGTACCACTTTAATCCAATTGCCTGTCGCATTTTGTGCAGGAATTAAGGCAAAAGCCGCGCCTGTTCCACCAGAAAATCCGACAACCTTACCGTGATAGACCACATCGCTACCGTATAAGTCTGAGGTTAATGTCGCTGTTTGCCCCACACGAACTTTCCCCAATTGGCTTTCTTTAAAGTTTGCATCAACATAAAGTTCAGAAATGGGCACAACGCTCATCACCACAGAACCGGGTGCCACACGTTGTCCAACCTGAACATTCCGACTGGTAATAATGCCATCCAGTGGTGCTCGAATCACAGTACGTTTTAAATCGAGCTGTGCTTGCTCCAGCTGTGCCTGAGCAGCCAAAACATCAGGTGTCGACTGTTCGTTTGCCCCTTGAATCAATGCATCGTTGGCCGCCAAATTGCTTTGTGCGGCTTTACGGTTCGATTGTGCTTGTGCCAGACCAGCCTGAGCAACACCCAAAGCTGCTTTTGCAGTTTGGACAGCACTTTGTGCACTGGTCAATTCTTCTTTCGAGATAGCACCCGTCGCAGCCAATGCTACACGGCGCGCTAAATCCTGTGATGCTTTATTTAGATCAGCTTGTGCTTTATCTACTTGTGCCTGCGCACTGGCAATGCTATCGGAACTCACAAAAATTTGTGAATTCAGAGAACTGCTATTGGCTTTGGTTTGCTTATATTGGCGTTGGGCTTTGGCCAAATTAGCTTGTGCCTGCGCCAACGCAATTTTGGCATCACTGTCATCCACACGTAGCAAGACATCGCCTTTATGTACTTGTTGGGTATCTTTTACCAGCACTTGTGATACCTGACCGCTCACCATTGACGTAATCTGAGCAGTTTCTGCACCAACATAGGCATTATCGGTATCTACACTGTGGTTAAAGAACAATGCCCAAATGGCATAAATAATGGCAACCAAAAGCAGAAAAATAAAAAAGAAACTTAGCATTTTCTTTCTTTTCTGTTTAAGTTGATTCCCAGACTCATCATGAGTATCGGGAAGATTTTTCTGAACATCTGTCATCACATGTTCCTAACTTATTTCGACTGATAACAACTGATTCTTATTAGACTTCAAGCAGCATGGCTTAAACTGTAACACTCAGTACACTTAAATGAATAATACGCCAAAAATCACGTGTTCACGATAACAACACAATATTGTTTTTAGCTTAAAACGCCTATATAACAATCAGCTAATAAAATAAAACCATCAAAACAATAGTTTGCAAAAGACAAATATGACGATTCATTTTATTAACCTTTATACAATCACATCCCTACATTTTTAAAAGCGGTATGTTTTTTACAAACTGGGCAATAACAGTCTACAATAGTGCCACGTTAAATGCTGAACATTGAGATGATGATGACTTACACGTTCAATCGCCCTGCTTTTCCTGCTACACGTATGCGCCGAATTCGTAAAAATGATCAACTACGCCAAATGGTGAGCGAAACTCAACTCACGGCCAATCATCTCATCTACCCTGTTTTTGTACTGCCAGGACAAAATCAACGTGAAGATATTCCAAGCATGCCGAACGTTCAGCGTTTGTCTGCCGATTTACTGCTCAAAAAAGCAGAAACGTTATTAGAATTAGGTGTTTCCAAACTGGCATTATTTCCTGTTACACCACAAGAAGATAAAAGCCTGACCGCTGAAGCAGCTTGGCGTGAAGATGGTGTGGTACAACAAACCTGTCGCTTACTGAAAAAAGAGCTACCAGAGCTGGTATTGATTACCGATGGCGCACTAGATCCATATACCACACATGGTCAGGACGGAATCATTGATGAAACTGGGTATGTACTTAACGATGAAACCGTTGAATGCCTAATTAAACAAGCACTGAGTCATGCCGAAGCGGGTGCAGATGTGGTTGCTCCAAGCGACATGATGGATGGTCGTATTGGCGCAATTCGCCAAGCTTTGGAAGCCAATGGTCATATTTATACCAACATTATGGCATATTCAGCAAAATATGCGTCTAGTTTTTATGGGCCTTTCCGTGATGCAGTCGGGTCGGCTAGCAATTTAAAAGGTGGCAATAAATATACCTACCAAATGGATGTCGGCAACCGCGCCGAAGCCTTACATGAAATTGCGCTAGACATTCAAGAAGGCGCAGATATGGTAATTGTAAAACCAGGCTTACCCTATTTAGATGTCGTACGTGAAGTGAAAAGCACGTTTGGCGTACCCACTTTTGTCTACCAAGTCAGTGGTGAATACGCCATGTTGGCAGGTGCAATTCAAAATGGCTGGTTATCCGACAGCGTTATTCTGGAATCCTTATTGTGCTGTCGCCGTGCAGGCGCCGATGGTATTTGGACATATTTTGCTGAAACCGCAGCACGCCAACTCAAACAGCAATAATCCGTTCCTCTCCCTGAACCATCAGGGAGATATTCAAGGTTTGTGACATGCATATCGCCATCATCGGTGCAGGCATCAGTGGTTTACTGTCTGCACTGGAGTTGCTTGAACACGGCTGTTCAATCACCCTCATCGACCAAAACCTTGCAGGCAAAGAAGCCTCTTGGGCAGGTGGGGGAATTTTGTCACCCATGTATCCATGGCGATATCCCAGTGCAGTCAATCAGCTGGCGCAATATGGCAAATCGATGTATCAACAGTGGAATGAGAAAATTTACCCCATTACGGGCATAGATTTTGAGATTCAAGACACTGGGATGTTAATTTTCGATTCGGCAGATTTCAATTTAGGCTTGCAATACGCCCATAAATACCAAGAGCCTATGCAATGCTGTGAACTCCTCACCAGCCCTGATATTCAGAAAATCAATCCACATGTGTCAGGTCAATTCGATCAAGCACTATATTTTCCAGCGCTTGCCAATATCCGTAATCCACGTTTGCTCAGATCCATCATTACCTATTTAAAACAACATCCCAAAGTCCAATATATCGAACAATGTGCAGTACAACTGCTTGATATTCATCAAAATCAAGTCAATGGTGTAATTTTAGCGAATCAACAACAACTTAAAGCCGATGCTGTGGTACTGGCAACAGGTGCATGGAGTGAAATGTGGGCAACACAATTACAGCTTGATATTCCCGTTCGACCAATCCATGGTCAAATGGTGTTGTTTAAAGCACCTGAACAGTGGTTGCCAACCATGTGCATGAATCAGGTAATGTACCTGATTCCTCGTCAAGATGGGCATATTGTTTGTGGTTCAAGCATGAATGATTTTGGTTTTGACCGCCAGCCACGCCCTGAGATTGAACAAAACATTATCGATGCTGTCACCGAAATCATTCCAGAGATACGCCAATTTCCAGTGCTGCATCGCTGGGCAGGTTTACGCCCCAGTTCGCCAACAGGTATCCCTTATATTGGCAAAATGCCCAATATACGTAACTTATGGGCAAATTTTGGTCATTTTAGAAATGGGTTATGTATGGGCCCTGCCTCCGCCCAACTGTTACGCCAATTGATGTTACAGCAAACCCCATTGGTCAATCCTCAGGCCTATTCACCTGAACGTCTGCTTGCAGACACCCGCTTGCATTAGTTGGGAAACATGCGGTGTGCCATGCGCTGCGCCTGCTTGCCATAAAACCACAAGGTTACCAAGTACAAAGGGACAGCAAACAACAGTACATACATCAAGATCGAGATTAAAAATTGTGGTTGTCGCAACATCTGTCCAACATAGGTCCAAATTTGCGGATTTTGTCGAGAATACAACCACATCCCCCCGAATACGCCCAAGATACTATAACTCCAAAAAATCAGACTAAAGCCGATCGCCAATACGTGTTTTTCTTTGTTTGTGGGCGCACGGCGTTGACTTTTCAGAAATTTAAAGAGGACGACAATCATTGCAACGAGGTATGGTATGGCCACTAAAGCCCCTGCTACCCCCTGAGGCAAAAGTTTTGCTATCGCACCAACCAATAATGTAAGCGCAATCGAGAACAGCGCAAACCAGAGTAAAAAAGAACGGACAACTGACATCATGAATGAAAAAATTTATCAATAATTTGTCATCTTAACCCGATAATTCAAAACTCGATATATCTCAGGTTGAAAAAACATGGTGTAATAAAAAGAATTGAGTCTTATTTACGCCAATGATGACGTAAACAATTCAAAAATGTTTAGATTTTTATCTTATGTAAATTGTCAGTCTTATTTTTTGCTTGCGAAATAACAAACATCATTGCAGCAAAATTGATATAAAAAGGTGTTTTATGTCGGAAACTCGTGAAAACTGGTCAGCGCGATCAGGCTTTATTATCGCAGCTATTGGGTCTGCTGTCGGTCTAGGTAATATTTGGCGTTTTCCCTATGTTGCCTATGAAAATGGTGGCGGTGCATTTTTGGTTCCCTATTTAATTGCACTCATTACGGCTGGTTTACCGCTGTTATTTTTAGATTATGCCGTTGGACATCGCAGTAGCGGCTCACCCCCGAAAGCTTATCGTGCCATATTCAGAGGGGGTGAAACATTGGGCTGGTGGCAAGTCTGTGTTTGTATTGTGATTGGACTGTATTATGCCAGTGTGCTCACATGGGCAGGCAGTTACATCTTTTTTTCGATTGGACAAACTTGGGGTTCAGATCCCGAATCCTTCTTCTTTAAAACCTATTTGCAAACCTCATCGGCCAGTGGTTTTGATGCGCAATTTGTACAGCATATTTTTTGGCCACTGGTGGGGATCTGGCTACTCACACTCATTATTCTCTATGGTGGTGTGAAAAAAGGCGTTGAATTATCGAACAAAATTTTTATGCCGTTATTATTTATTTTATTCACTATTTTGGTCATTCAAGCCTTACGTTTACCTGGCGCAGTTGAAGGCCTAAATGCATTTTTCACCCCCAATTGGTCAGCCATGATGGATTATAAAGTATGGCTTGCTGCCTATGGCCATACTTTCTTCTCACTGTCGGTGGGTTTTGGCATTATGGTGACGTATGCCTCTTATTTAAAACCAAAAACAGATTTAACAGGTTCAGGATTAATTGTCGGATTTGCCAATGCCTCGACTGAAATTTTGGCAGGCATCGGTATTTTTGCAGCGTTAGGCTTTATGGCGCATGCGGCAGGAAGTAGCGTACAAGATGTGGTCAGCGATGGGATCGGTCTGGCATTTATCGCCTTTCCAAAAATTATTTCGAGCCTAGGCGCTGGTGGTGATGTATTTGGCTTCCTTTTCTTTGCCTCACTGTTCGTTGCAGGAATCTCATCAATGGTCAGTATTTTAGAAGTCCCGATTGCTGCCATGATGGATAAACTAAAATGGAGTAGAAAACAAGCCGTAACAATTGTAGGTGGCGGCAGTGCCATTGTTTCCATCATCCTGTTTTCCAGTGTAAATGCCATTAAACTGGTCGATATCATTGATAATTTCATCAACAACATTGGTATTATTGGGGGTGCATTGCTTTCTATCATTGCCTTGGCTTGGTTTAAACGTTCAGCCATGCGCGATATTCGTCTGCACGTCAATCAAATTTCTACGGTAAAACTGGGTATCGGTTGGGACGTGATGCTCACTGTCATCACATCGCTGATTCTACTCATTACGCTGGTCATGACGATTTCTAGCTTAGTCACGCATGGATACGGGGATTACAGTGCATCACTCACAGGTATTTTTGGTTGGGGCTCTGTGGTTTTCTGTGCTGTAGTTGCACTTATCCTGACAAAAATTAAAGACAAATAGGAGCAATATCATGAATACTTCTGCAATTGTAATGATGATTATCTCAATCGTTTTTTTATGGGGTGGCTTAGTATTGTCGATCATCCATTTAATGCGTCATCCTGAAGAAGCCGATGAGGTATTGGAACAGGTCAAAGACCAACACACCTTATAATCTCAATTTCATATACACCCCACCTTCCTTTGTATTTTCCTGAAAATCTAAGGAAGGTGAGATAGCATCAGATTAATCCCAATAAAACCAAGCAAATCATTTAAAGCCTCTATACATCATAACCATATGTAAAATATATATTTTTTAAAA
>JASGGM010000085.1:0-9379 GCA_047605045.1 Acinetobacter sp.
CCATTGGCATCGTGTCCAACAGCATTGCCATCTTCATCAATTTCAGGTTCGCCACCCAGCAAATGGCCCAGTACTTGTACACCGATATAAATCACGATACCCCAAATACCCGCCATCACCACAGCAAGACGTTTGGCTTCTTCTACATAATGCGCCATGATCAGTAAGCTCACCAAGGTAATAAACACCGACATTGCGGGTACATTCGCCAAGTGCGTCAATCGTTTTTCCAACCACTTAAACCAGTGGGTGTCCTTACCTTCATCAAAGAAGAAGTTCAGGAATACCAACGCAAGGAAGGCTCCACCAAATGCTGCAATTTCTGCGTGATGTTCAATCAAACGCGCTGAGTAGGTTTTGGGATCATTCAATGCCAGTTGAATGACATCCATCATGCCCATATCGGCCGTCACGGCGACAATCACAACAGGAAAAACCAGACGCATACCAAAAACAGCAATCAGAATGCCAATCGTCAAAAAGATCATCTTCCAAAAGTGATCCCATCCACGCAATACCGATGCATTGACCACCGCATTATCAAAAGATAATGAAACTTCCATCACAGCTAAAATTGCCGTAATGGTCAGTGCTTGTAACATGGTAGAAATGCCTGCTTGTGGCCCATGGGTATAGCCCCAATAGGCTGCAACCATAAGACAGACAATGCTGAAAAAGATGGAGAAACGAAAGTGCTTCATGAACTGACCTACATCAAAAAAAAGTGTGTGGCATGTTTGCGATCAATGTCATATTAAAATGCCATCATGCCAATATATTGCTCGCACCATTATGCCTTTTTTCACATTTTTTTAAATCATTAAATACATCATAATTTGTGCAGATATGGCATCATTTAGTCAATGCAAATTAAAATTGATCATCCGCTCTTGATTCACACTTTCGGACAATAACAAATGAACTCACAACTCTTTGCAACAGCATGTATGTTGTTATCCATGCTGTCTTATCAATTCAGTGCCTCATTTGCCAAGCATCTGTTTAGTGTTGTCAGCCCACTCACCGTAACCATGTTTCGTCTGTGTTTTGCTGCAATCATGATTATTTTGGCATTTCGATCATGGAAAATTATTAAAAAATTTAAATTACTCAAGTGGCAAGATTTGTTGTGTTATAGCGCAGCACTGGGTCTTATGAATTTCTTTTTTTATACATCACTCAGTCATTTACCACTTGGAATCGCCGTTGGTTTAGAGTTTATTGGCCCACTCGGTTTAGCGTTATTTTCCATTCAACAGCGTAAAGATTTAATTTGGGTATTGTTTTCCGTGGTGGGTATTGTCTGTTTAATGCCATGGGGGCAACAACAATCACTGTCAATTATCGGCATGCTATTTGCTGTTTCGGCAGGGCTGTGCTGGGCAGCCTATATTTATTTTGGACATAAAGTGGTTCGCCAGAATATTGGTATTCATATGCTCAGTGTCGGCATCAGTTTCTCTGCTTTCATGCTCATGCCATTTGAACTGGTTTTTTATGCAGATGAATTTTTGAATATTGCCTTATGGCCTGCAGGTCTCATGGTGGCACTGCTCGCAACCGCAGTTCCTTATGCGCTTGATCTGGTCGCACTCAAACATTTAGCGCGTTTAAATTACAGTATCTTGACCAGTCTTTCGCCTGTCATTGCGGCATTGACAGGGTTTATGGTGCTTTCAGAAAAATTGGCATGGTCACAATGGTTAGCTTTGTTAATGATTATGACCGCATCGATTGGTATTGCAATGAGCCAACATCAGCGTAAAAACAGCCAAAATCTTTCTGAATGATCAATATTTACATCATTCATTCTTATGGCGTTAAGCATAAGCCAAATGCCAACCATACAGCAGGATTGCTGCAGCGATGACCCAAGCCACTGTGGCACTACTTAAACAGGCCAGCATCGACATTTTCGTGGCCAGCACATAGACTGCTATTAAATAAATGGCATATGGAATTAAAGACCATAAACCAAATAATGCTGTTTTGCGTAGTGCTTCTGCCCCCTGTTGTTGTGACACAATAACATGAGCAATCAAGGCAAATGTTGGAAAAAGTGGAACTAAACCCGCAATGTAAAATGTTTTACTTTTCGATAAAATTGAAATGAATAAAACCACCAATGCCCCAAGCAGACATTTAAAGAATAACGCAAACATTGACTGTACCTAAATCACGCATATTTTTCATGCAATACATATTTTGAAACATAACACTTTTTCATTGAAAATTCAGGTTGCTTTGCACTTTTCATGCGCATGAATCTATCTGTATAAAAATTAAGGCTTGCAATTTTATGCCGAATCGATCACTCTAAGTTAAGAATGATTATCGTTACACAAACACCACGCCAGCCTGTCATATCAGTGAAGAGAAATGCCATGCAACACGACACTCAAGGTACAGAAGCCATTCGCGCCATGATTACACTACGTAAGTGTTGGCTAGACAATGAAGAAATTTATCTTAATCAGGGTTGTTTGCACTGTGGTTCCGCAGCAACGTATCTGATTCATTTCACCAACCGTAAAATTCAAAATTTGATGCTGGATTTTATTGCGCGTTATAACTGCAACCATCCTAAACGTTTCGACTTAATGGATATTACCGACTTCTCAGAACATTACGAACAGTTTTTGTCGCAGCTGGAAAACCTCATTATTCACTATGCATTTGAATACACCAACACACCACGCACACTAAAATTTGAACAGGTTGAATCGATTTTTGAGCGTGAATTTGCCATGGCCTGTTAATACAACATTGGATTCAAACTGTGAAACCTGTTTTCACGCTTAACATTATTCTCCCTGTCTATACAAAAATGACATTTCACATAAAAAAGCCATAATCGTTGTTTCTCCTCCATGCACAGTAATCTACTGTGCTTCTTTTTTATAGGCCGATTTATTGGCTAAAATTCGTCACCAATTTGTTAAAGATTTTGTATCCACTTGAACATTTTTGCTTCATCTCCATATAAACTATCGTGTTTTCATCTCTAATTATTAAGCCAACAGGATTCTCTCCCTTATGAGCCAAAGTCATATCCGTATTCGAGGCGCACGTACCCATAACTTAAAAAATGTGTCACTCGATATTCCCCGTGATAAATTTGTGGTGATTACAGGGCTTTCGGGATCAGGCAAATCCTCCCTTGCTTTCGATACACTGTATGCTGAAGGTCAGCGTCGCTATGTTGAATCATTGTCTGCTTATGCGCGCCAGTTTCTCTCACAAATGGAGAAGCCTGAAGTCGACTCGATAGAAGGCTTATCTCCCGCAATTGCCATCGAACAAAAGTCGACCAGCCATAACCCACGTTCAACCGTCGGGACCATTACTGAAATTTACGATTATTTGCGTTTGCTCTATGCCCGTGTTGGGACACCTTACTGTCCAGAGCATGACCTTCCTATGGTCGCTCAAACGGTTTCTGACATGGTGGATGCCGTAAAAGCCCTAGAGGAAGGCACAGCACTGATGCTACTTGCCCCTGTGGTGCGTGAACGCAAAGGTGAATACAGCAATTTATTTGAACAATTGCAAGGGCAAGGCTTTGTACGTGCTCGGGTTGATGGTGAAATTGTTGATATTGATGCAGCCCCCGAACTCGACAAAAAGAAAAAACATACCATCGAAGTCGTGGTCGACCGTTTTAAAGTGCGCGATGACTTGGGCAACCGTATTGCTGAATCCTTTGAAACAGCATTGCGTTTAGGCGGGGATATTGCCGTATTGTCATGGATCAATCATGAACAAGCCGACCGTGTTTTCTCAGCCAAACATTCTTGTCCTGAATGTGAACGCGCTGTTGCAGAGTTAGAGCCACGCTTATTTTCTTTTAATAACCCGTTTGGTGCATGCCCTGTCTGTGATGGTTTAGGTACACGTAGTCACTTTAGCGCTGAAAAATTAATTCCAAGCAATGAACTGTCGATTAGCCAAGGCGCTATTCGGGGTTGGGACCGCCAACGCCCCTACTACTATGCCATGCTGGAAAAGGTCGCCGCTCACTTCAATCTAGAATTAGATACGCCCTGGAATGAATTAGACAAAGACACTCAAAAGAAATTTCTATATGGCACTGGACGAGAAAAAATTGACCTGAGCTATGTCGATGAGCGTGGACGTAAACACAATCGCATCCAGCCTTTTGAAGGAATCTTACCGCATTTGGAACGCCGTTACCGAGAAACTGAAAGTAACTATGTGCGTGACGATTTAGCACAATATTTGTCGAATGCTGCCTGTGATGCCTGTGGTGGTTCGCGTTTAAACGAAATTTCCCGCCATGTTCGCGTGAAAGATAAAACCATTGCCGATATTACACGTATGTCTATTGGCGATGCTGAAAGTTACTATCAAGATTTAAACCTTGACGGTGCGAAAGGCGAAATTGCCGATAAAATTTTTAAAGAAATTCGAGAGCGGTTGCACTTTTTGGTAAGTGTCGGTCTAAATTATTTAAGTTTGGCACGTTCAGCAGAGACACTATCGGGTGGTGAAGCACAGCGCATTCGTTTGGCATCACAAATTGGTGCAGGCTTAATGGGCGTGATGTATGTACTAGATGAACCGTCGATTGGGTTACATCAACGTGACAATGACCGCCTCCTACAAACACTGGTCCGTTTACGCGATTTGGGCAATACCGTTTTAGTGGTTGAACATGACGAAGATGCGATTCGTGCCGCCGACCATATTATTGATATCGGCCCCGGTGCTGGTGTGCATGGTGGTGCAATCATTGCAGAAGGTACAGCCGCACAATTGGCGAAAAATAAAAATTCGCTCACGGGTCAGTATCTTTCAGGAAAACTCAAAATTGCGATACCGACTCAACGCACACAACCGCCTGAGCCAGAAAAGGAAATTCGTTTATCAGGCGCATGTGGTCACAACCTAAAAAATGTCGATCTACGTATTCCACTCGGTATTATGACCTGTGTAACAGGTGTATCAGGTTCAGGCAAATCAACATTGATCAATCGAACGCTATTACCATTGGCTGCAACCCAACTGAATGGTGCAACCACCCTGACAGCAGAAAAGTTTGATTCGATTAATGGCTTGCAACATCTCGATAAAGTGGTTGATATCGACCAAAGCCCGATTGGACGTACACCACGTTCTAACCCTGCCACCTACACTGGATTGTTCACGCCCATCCGTGAATTGTTCGCACAAACACCTGAAGCCAAAGCACGAGGTTACTCGGCTGGACGTTTCTCATTTAATGTGAAAGGTGGGCGCTGTGAAGCTTGTGAAGGTGATGGCATGATTAAAGTTGCAATGCACTTCTTACCCGACATGTATGTTCCTTGTGACGCCTGTCATGGCAAACGCTACAACCGCGAAACACTGGAAGTCGGTTACAAAGGGAAGAACATTTCCGATGTCTTGCAAATGACGGTAGAAGATGCTGCTGAGTTCTTCAGTGCTATTCCTGTCATTCATCGCCGTCTAGAAACGCTTATACAAGTCGGTTTAGGCTATATTCGCTTAGGCCAAGCCGCAACCACACTTTCAGGTGGTGAAGCACAGCGAGTAAAACTCGCACGTGAATTGGCAAAACGAGATACTGGCAAAACATTGTACATTCTGGATGAACCAACAACTGGTTTGCATTTCCATGACATTGCCAAATTGTTGGATATCTTGCATGAGCTGCGGAATAAGGGTAATACCATCGTGGTGATTGAACATAACCTTGATGTGATCAAAACAGCGGACTGGATTGTCGATTTAGGTCCAGAAGGTGGTTCAGGTGGTGGGCAAATTATTGCCGAAGGCACACCTGAGCAAGTGGCAGAAGTTGAAATTTCACATACAGGTCGTTTCTTAAAACCAATGTTGCAATGAAAATACTGACGCGTTAAACATTACTTTTCACTAAACCCAATATCATTATTGGGTTTTATTTTTACTAAATGATCATATTTTAAACACCTCATATTATTATTAGACATTATCGCCTACAATTAATAACATAAAATTACATTTATTATTTATTTTAAATTCAAGGTTTAAATAATTTTCTATATTTTTTAATAAGATAAATAAAATGCAAATAAATGACCATATTAATTTAAATTAAAATCATTTTCATTTATAATAAAGAAATATCAGATTTTATCGATTGAATACAATTTTCTCATTTCAATAACCAATCAAAATACGATCAAATATTAATCATTATATTTTTCACATTTTCTTCATATTTTTATTATTTAACTGTAATCATAAGTAATTTTATGTATTTTAAAATCAAATTCAAAAGTTTATTTTTTAATCGACATAATTTTTTATATTCACCCCTCTATTTACTTTTACATTGTAAACCATTTACATTCATTGACTTAATATTTTGTAACAATAGAATGGCGGATATATTTTTATTGGACTACATTGGGATATTAAAGATGAAAAAGATTGCTTTAACCGCCGCGGTATTATTTGCAATGACTGGTGCGCACGCTTATCAAGTGGAAGTACAAGGTCAATCTGAATTTGTAGATACGACTGAAAATAATAAAAACTATACAGGTGACATTCAGGGTACATATTACCTAAAAGACGTCGATGCATCTAAAGGTCCACTTGCAGAAGCTGCATTCTTAAATCAAGCTTCAAGCGTTTCTTTAGGCTACCACTATGGTAAATACAATGTAAAAAATGGTATTGACTATGAGAACAGCACATTCGGCGTAAAAGGTGAAACTTATTTCACAACACCGTATACAGCGTCTTTACCATTATATGCAAGCGCATCGTATAACCACACTATTTTAGATGGTAAAAATAACCAAACCCAAGATGATAAGGGTGATCGTTATTCAGTTGAAGTGGGTGCGTTACCTGCTCAAAACTTCTTAATTGCTGCAGGTTATACACGCGCCAATCCAATCGCTTTAGACAGTACTGATATTTTAAATTACGGTATTGCAAAAGCTTATGGTGAAGCTACGTATAGTCACCATCAAGATTTTGCAACTGCACGTGCAAAATATGTTGGCGCAATTGATGGTACCAATATGTCTGTCGGTTTTGAAGTTAAAGGTATTTTCAATAGCGATCGTGCTGCTTATGGTCTTAAAACTGATTTATATTTGAACCCTGCTTTAAGTGTGGGTGCATCTTTTGCCGATACATCTAATCTACATTCTGGATTCGACCACGTTTGGGGTGCAAATGTAAATTACTTCATCACACCAGCGGTTGCAGTAGGTGCAACTTATGTGAAAGCAAATGCACAAAATGGCAATAGCAATGATACCGATACTATCGGCTTAAATGCACGTGTTCGTTTCTAATTTTTATTCAGGATAATCCATCGTTATCTCTGTGATCAGGACGCTTTCGGGCGTCCTTTTTCATGACTGCTATTTATGCTTACTCGCAAATATCATACGATTATTTTGTAGTATAGATACTGACTTTAGCTTAGGGGACTGTTAGGATTTCTATACTTTTTTATCCTTATGATCCCTATGGAACTTTTCGATTTTATTTTACATATCGATCAACATCTTCTTGAGTTTGTCCGTCAGTATGGTGTATGGATTTACGCCATTTTATTCCTCATTATTTTTGTAGAAACTGGTTTGGTGGTCATGCCGTTTCTTCCAGGTGATAGCCTATTATTTGCAGCGGGCGCCATTGCTGCATCGACAGGTGCCATGAATCCATGGTTACTCATTGTTTTATTATTTATTGCTGCCGTATTAGGCGATACTTTAAATTATCATATTGGTCGTTATATTGGCCCTAAAGTGTTTGAAAAGGATATGCGCTTTGTAAAAAGAGAGCATTTGATTAAAACCAATCAATTCTTTGAAAAACATGGCGGTAAAACCATTATTTTTGCCAGATTTTTACCCTTTGCAAGAACCTTCGCCCCATTTGTTGCGGGTGCAGGACAAATGAATTATAAGTTTTTCCTAGCTTATAATGTCATTGGCGGATTTCTTTGGGTAAGCTCATTTATTATACTGGGTTATTTATTTGGTAATGTTCCTGTAGTGAAAGATAATTTTACACATCTTATTATTGGTATTATTATTTTTAGTCTTTTGCCTGCTGTTATTGAGTTTATTCGCAGCAAAAATAAAGCCGCCAAAAATCAGTAAACTAAAATAAATCAGGCCGATATTGTGTCATCGGCCTGATTTATTTTTATATTTTAGGTTTACGGATAATCATTGCGCAATTTTTAAATTTGGCAGCTTGAACAACTGCTTCTTGTTGCCCCATTAAACGAGAAGTTTCTGTGCGTTTGCTATTCGATGACTGACCCAAATTAAAAGACAGTGACGGTCCAAAGCCCCATCCACCGCGCCCCCATCCTCCACCTAATCCAAATCCTACCCCCATACCAGTCCGCTTCGCAGGTTGTACACCGCGATCTAAGTATTGTTGTAGACGATTATATTCACTTTGTAATTGGCTACAGTTTAAAGACTGATATTGTGTAGGCGAAACATAGGAGGGCTTAATCGGTACAGTTGAACATGCACTGAGCAACATTGCCATTGCTGTGCCTAAAAATAGAGGCTTTTTCATGAATACCTTCCATATGCGTCTATGACATCTGATCTTGATCTGTTTGAGTATGCTTTTCAATCGCGATTTGTTAACAAGCAACCGCATCTTTCTTTCATGGTTGTATCTCTATAACTTAAGATTTTGATGCATGCGCGCACAAAGGACTATCAGGCGATTGACCCTGCCATTCTACTACGGTGTATGCATGAATCGCCAACGCATGAATTTTTCCAGCACCTAATAAGTCACTTGCGACTGCATACACTTTTTGATGCCGTTGCACCGCACGAAGACCTTCAAAAATTTGGCTAACAATAACGACTTTAAAGTGAGATTCTTTGCCAGGAAAATATCCACCATGTCCTGCAGATTCATTCACCACTTCAAAAAACTCAGGTTGTAGCTGTTGTAACTTTTCTATTAGCTGTTGTTCGAAGCTCATGACAATACTATCCTGTTCATTGATAGCATCGATTATAACCTGAACTTGCAATTGACTTGTAAACATCGCGCTTTAAATGGCGAAATGAACATATGATTTCAATCTATTCGCTTTCAAATGTAGAGATTCGCTTTTATTTTATGCAGTTGAATCAAGATTATGGCAAAAGTTGTTGCTTCTGATCGAGCATAATGTATTATATGCCTCACGCGGGAATAGCTCAGTTGGTAGAGCATAACCTTGCCAAGGTTGGGGTCGCGAGTTCGAGTCTCGTTTCCCGCTCCAGATTTGGTTTTATTTTTAAGTGTAAGTTTTGTATAAAACTGCTCAATATGCGGGAATAGCTCAGTTGGTAGAGCACAACCTTGCCAAGGTTGGGGTCGCGAG